>JANYFS010000151.1 GCA_025359705.1 Deinococcales bacterium
AAGGCATGACTTTGGGGGCGCAATGGTCTCGACATGGGTTCACAAAGGCGCTGCGGCGAGCTGAGGATGGTGGTTGGCCTCATTAATAATCCACCAAGCCACTTAACTGGCAAAACTACTGTTCTTGACTTCGGTGCAACCGAGTCTTACGCCTTCGCTGCCTAATCCCAGCGACAGCCCCTAAAAAGCCCCGCTTGCGGCGTTTTAGCCTGCTGTAATAAATACAAGCTGGTCAGACTCGAGGTTCCTGCGGGTTTGGCGAGGAGTTAAAGGAAACCGAGGGTGTGCGGCCCGTCTGTAGGCTAGCCATACTTTAAATTAGTTTGCAGAATACGCTCGTAGATGCACGCTGGAGGGGCTTTTGGACAGGAGTTCGATTCTCCTCGCCTCCACCAAAATTATCACCACAATCTGTATCAAAAAGAGAGAATGGGTTTACACCTATTCTTTCTTTTTATAAATTCCAGCCCCCCGCCACCTCGAGGGTCTGACCTGTGATATAGCCGCTCGAGTTTATAAAGTGCCACACTGCCTCCGACACCTCCTCGAGCCTTCCCAAACGCCCCGCTGGTATCTCGAGCAAGGGCTGGGTCAGGCTGTTTTCGATCACCCCTGGGGCTACAATATTGGCGGTGATGCCGTGCTGGATTTCGGTTTTGGCAATGCTACGGGTGAGGATGGCGACCCCCGTTTTGGCAATGGCATACGGTACAATACTGGGCCGCGCCAGTAGGTTTTCGGCCCCTGCATAGCCTAAATTGATAATTCGCCCATATTTGGCCTCGCGCATGATCAGGATGGCGGCGCGGCAGGTGTAAAAGGTAGCGTTCAAATTGCTGTCTAGCATGTCGTTCCACTGCTCGATGGAAGTCTCGAGCAGTGGAGCAAATACGTAATTGCCCACATTGTTGACCAAAACCCCCAACCCGCCCAGTCGGTCATGGGCCTCTTGCACCACCCTCGAGGCATGTAGTGGATCGGTCAGGTCGCCCTGAACGGTGATGGCCTGCACACCCAAGCCTTGTAACTCGAGGGCGGTCTCTTGGGCTTTCGCTTGGCTATTTCGGTAATGAATTGCCACGGCATAGCCCTCTTGGGCCAGTTTGAGGGCAATCGCTTTGCCAATCCCACCACTCGAGCCTGTGACCAAAGCGGTTTTGGATGGAGTATTCATATTTCTCGCTCGAGGGCCAGCACTACCAAAGTTCGGGTAAAAGAATTGAGGTTATACGAAAGCGCCTCCTCGAGCGTGACCCAAGCATGGCGCACGATTTCATCGTTGTAGGACAGGCAAAAAGTGTTGGTTTGGGCGAAAAAATCTAGCAAAATAAAATGGGCATCTTGGTAAAATTCGCTCGAGTTGACCGCTTCTTGCATTTGGGCAAACTGGATTTGGGAAAGTTTTAGACCCGTCTCCTCGAGAAATTCCCGCTCGAGTGCTGCGTGCAAGGTCTCGCCATATTCCACCTTGCCCCCAGGAACCCCCCAGGCTCCGCGCCATTTGGTGGTTTCCACGAGCAAAAAACGGTCTTGGTGCTTGACCAATGCACCCACACAGCACAGGGGCCGAATTTTTGTTTGTGGTAACGCGTTTTCCAAATGAGTTGTGTTGGATGTTGTGTTGGATGTTGTGCTGGATGTGGTATCTGTTGATGTTGGATTCATAAATTTTCCTCACTCGAGGTTATTGTACGTCGTGTGTAGGTCTGAGGATGACGTGCCATATCGCGCTCGAGTCTGGGCTTCGCGGAACAGTTGAATCCCCAAAATAGCCAGAACTTGCAGCAAAATCGCCCAAAGATACCGAACTGGGCGGCGCTGAACCAAAAAGACACACAGCAATGTCACCTGTGTTCCCAAACCAAAATTGGACAAAATTGCAGTGGTATAGCCCGCCGCATAGCTTTGTTGGGCCGCTTGCTCATGTGCTGGATTATTTTCTGAAGGAATACCCAACAGCGCGTATCTCCATTGGTCGAAGCGCACAATCAGGCGGTCTTGTGGTGCAAAAAACAGCTCATAAAATCCCTTCAGGATGCCCAATAGCACAGGGTTTTCATCTTTTAGATCGGGTGCGGCCCTAAATTCTTGGCCTCTGGCGCGGCGGTAGGCCGCTTCCCACTGAAAATCTAGGCTGAGGATCAGGGTCATGGCTGCAAAAGCCAGCATGGAAAAAAGCATTTTGCCGCTGTACTTGCCAATGGCCCAAAACAAGGCAAAATTGACTACCAGATCCATTTCGGTATCCAGATAACGGCCTGTTTCGGAGGTTAGATTTTTAGCCCTTGCCAGTTGACCATCAGCATTATCCAAAATGTTTTTAATAATCAGCAAGGTGGCAGCCAGCCAGCCCCCACCACTGCGCTCGAGCTGACGGGCGGCAATCAGGCCCAGCACGGTGTGAAATAGCACCAGTTGGGGTGGGGTGATGCGGGTGTTGATCAGCCGTTTAACCACCAGATGTGCCAACGGGCGATAAACCCACACATTCAAATATTCCGCTCGAGGGCGGGGTTTTACGCTCTTTTGGTACAGTTCATCCACGAGTCAACTTTAGCATTCACCTTTTCTCGAGGTTTGGGGATGTGTTGCAATTTTGGGTGTGGGCGTGACTCGAGCCTACCAATCTTCAACACACCACTCTACTTATGATACGGCTCCCCCCTTGCGATGGTGGAGGCGCGGTATAAACTCTCGAGCATCATCACCATCGCCAGGTCGTGCGGGAAGGTGAGTTTGGAAAGGCTCCAAAGTTGGTCGGCTTTTTGTTTGACCTCGAGCGATAAGCCCGTGCTGCTGCCGATCACCAAAGCAATGTCACTTTTGCCATGCAAAGCCAAATGCTCGAGGTGTTGGCATAGCTCGGGCGAGGTGAATTGTTTTCCACCCAGATCCAGCGGCATCAAGTAGGCATTTTTGGCGGCAGCCAAGATCAATTTGCCTTCTTGGATGGGTTCAGAATCGCGCACTCGGGTAACTTTGAGCTGGTGATAACGTCCCAGACGACTAAAATATTCATCCCAACCGATTTTGGCATACTCGAGCTTGGGTTCTCCGACGGTGATTAGGTGCATTCGCATAACCCAAAGTAAACCCTCATTCGTCTGGGATCAAAGCAAGTACAATGGGGAACAGAACTATGAGAAACCTCGAGCTATTTCATGTAGGTATATCCACACGTTGGCTAAAAAGTCGGCTATGGGCGGCCCGAGTATGAATTATGCGGGCGTTTTGGCAGTGGTGATGGTGCTGTCTTTTTCGTTCCCTTTGCTGGTGCGCTTGGGCAGTATTTTGGGTGTGCCGCGTCCCAACACCTTTACCACCCTCATTGTAGGAACTTTGCTTTTTGGTGCGTGGTATCTTATTCGCAAAGCGGTACATTTGCACCGTGTGCGGGTCGAACGAATCAATAAGGTGCGTCAAAATATCCTCGAGCAACCGGGCAATCCAGAAGCCTACTTCGATAACGGCGAGCATTTGGGAAATCTTTTGCTTCGTATTGGGCGTAGGCGTGAGGCCAAAGCTATTTTTGCACACTATTCCCACCTCGAGGGGGCAGTTGATCTCGAGCGCGAAAAATTGCGAGCCAGGCTCGAGGAAGGCTATCCTCAAACCGCAGTGCATCAAGGAGTGGGACAGGTGTGAAAGCGTACAAAGGTATTGTTCAAGATGGCGTGGTGGTTTTGCTGGACAGCAAACTCCCCGAAGGCGCAGTGGTCACAGTCACGGTTGGCGAAGGCGAACTCTTGCGGGCCACCATTCGCAGTGCGCTAAACCGTCCCAAAAAAGCCAAAATTCGCCTCAACCCCAGCCCATTGGGTGTGGCCTCGAGGGAAGTTGAAGTCAAAGCACCGAGTTTGATTATCCCGCCGCTCGAGCCTGTGGGAAGCTGAGTTTTGTAATTTGTTTTGAGTTTTTCGTTATTCGTAAAGGATCGGTTTATTTTATAGGGGTGGGTTTCAAACCCGCCCAAATCTTTCTCGAGACTTAAATGTGATAATCCAACTTTTCGAGATCCACCAAAAAACCTAAACAAAAAGATCTATTTCTGACTCGAGCCAGCAGTTTTGTAAAAATTTTCGATGCCTTTAGCAATGGCTTCGGCATATTTATTTTGTCCCTCGAGCGACATCAAGGTTCGCAAGTTGTCTTTATTGACCATAAATCCAGTTTCAATTAGCACTTGAGGCATTTGGGTAGGACGGGTTAGGGCTAGATTTTGGTAATGTACTCCGTCGTTTCCGATGTTGGGCAGGGTAGTGGTAATCGACTCGAGGATACTTTCGGCAAGCGCTCGAGACTGGGGTTGGAAATAGTAGCCACCTGCGCCCCCTACAGAATTAGGGTCTACTCCGTTGGGAATGGCGTTACAGTGAATAGAGACCACCACTTCCGCGCCCCACTTTTGCGCCGCAATACTGCGCTCGTACAAATCTACCTGCATATCCTTCTCTCGAGTCAATAGCACTTCCGCGCCCATTGCCCGCAGTTTTTCGGCGGTTTGCTGGGCAATGGATAGTACAATTTCTTTTTCATACACTCCCAAACCACCAGGAGCGCCCAATTCTTTGCCGCCGTGTCCAGGATCTAGGGCGATTTTGTGACCTTTGAGGGGTTGCTCGAGGGAAATGATAGGCGGGTCTTTGATTTGGATAATCAAAGTATTAGCTTCATAAAAAACGGTATAGCCCCATTGTTGGGCCACCTTGAGATCGACTTGGGCCAG
Organism: Deinococcales bacterium; assembly: GCA_025359705.1. GTDB lineage: Bacteria > Deinococcota > Deinococci > Deinococcales > Deinococcaceae > JACMOA01. Next base: position 4,727 of record JANYFS010000151.1, read on the forward strand.
AAAAACCCCGTCTTGCTCTTGTCGCCATTTAATGTTTCGCACAATAGGATCTGGATTGGCAAAAATCATGTAATCGACGTTGGATTCCACCCCATACAAGCGAATATTCATGCCTTGACCGCTCGAGTTGCTTGTTTGCTTGGAATCGCTAGAGGTATTACTCGAGATATTTGCTGTTATATTGCTCGAGATATTCTGTTCAATGCTATACGGCACAATATCAGGTAATAAAAAGCGGATTTGGGTAAAATTTTGACCCGCACTATTGACTCGAGTGGTTTTTAAGGTGGTAAAGGAGATTTGGGGAACGGCTGCGCCCACAGGTAGCAAACGCACTTTGCTTTTGAGAATGGTGACGTACTGATTGGGGGCAATTTTGGCTTGATAGCTATTGCCCTCTTCGCCTGTCACCATAAATTTAGTCCCTTGGCGCGGGAATAAAATATAACCATGCTCGAGTCCATTTCGGGCCACCTCGAGGGTAGAGGACACCCCAGGGTCAGGAGTACCAGTATAAATCCCCACTCGAGGCTGGCTTGAGGTTCCCACACTGACCTTGCCCGCCGCCGATGCAGTCACGGTTTTGCCATCTTTTCCCTTGAGGCTCACGGTGATTTCGGCATTGCTGAACACGTCATTCGGCTGCACCACGTAGCTTCCCTCATAGCGACCATCCAGCGAGTTGTTCAGCGGCTGGTGGGTTTCTGGGTTGATCAGGCTGGGAAAGTTCTCGGCTTGCTTTTCTAGCATCTTGAAGGGGCCTTTTTTGCCAATTCCGAAACTGGCTTGTCCCCCTGCTGCACCCGAAAAACTCACCTGTACCAATTGGGCATTGGCCCCATAAAAAACCACGCTGTTTGTTGGACTTACTTCCCGAATGACCGTGGGAGTCTGGGGCAGCGACTGGGTAGGACTCGAGGTGATTTTTAGCTCCCTCGAGGCGGATTCGCCGTTCAAACTGCTCTCGAGCTTAAGGATATTCAGACCCTTATTCAGCGGAACCCATTCGATAAAAAGCCCGTCTGGAGCAGTATCTACCGCCGCACCATTCAAAGTGAGCATGGCTCCAACTGGCACCGACCCCTCGAGCAACACATGATCAAAACCTACCATCATGGTTGGGTCTGGATAAGCCACGTAAATTTTGGGAGCTGCTAAGGCGCTCGAGAGGGCCAGTGTTCCAAAAACAGCAAAAATACGAGACAGGATTGGTTTCATAATCACCCCTTTGAATACAAAAATTCTGGCCTCGAGTATAACCCGATGTTTTGTTTGAAATACTGAGAAAAAAACATAAAAGCATCGAAAACCTCGAGTCACAAAGTCTTTATTTCACCTATGCAAACGAATTGCTCAGCATCGAGGGTATTTTCGTCGGGTTTTTCGTGGTTCGTTTTTCGGGGTTCGTCAAAGATAAAAACCACTAGCCCTCTAATCTTTTTCTCGCGCTCGAGCGCAGCGAACTTCGCCCTCTTACCCTCGAGCGCAGCGACCTGTACGCTAGTCCCATGATTCACCTAACCCTCGTCCCCACTCCAGTGGGCAACCTCGAAGACATTACCTTGCGGGCGCTCGAGGTACTCAAAAACTGTGATGCCATCGCTGCCGAAGATACGCGGCATAGTGGTATCTTGCTCAAACATTTTGGGATCGATAAACCCTTGGTGCGCCTCGACCAGCACACCATCCGCAGCCGTGCTTTGGGAGTGTTTGCCCAGTATCCCCGCTTGGCCTACATTTCCGATGCAGGAACCCCAGGCATCAGTGATCCAGGCGAAGAATTGGTTAAAATTGCCCTCGAGCAAGGGGGCCAGGTGGAGGTTTTGCCTGGCCCTACCGCTTTAATTCCCGCTTTGGTGTTGTCTGGATTTGCCACCCAGCCTTTTTGTTTTGAGGGTTTTTTGCCCAGAGCGGGCCGCGAGCGCAAAAATAGGCTCGAGGAAATGGCAAACCGCACCTGCACTACCGTGTTTTATGAAAGCCCCCACCGTTTGCTAGACAGCCTCGAGGAGTTAAAAGCCTACTGCCTCGAGACACGGGCCATCAGCATCACACGGGAACTGAGTAAACGCTTCGAGGAAACCTTTCGTGGAACCATTGACGCGGCGCTCGAGCATTTCAAAACGGGGGTGCGTGGTGAGATTGTGGTGGTGCTTTCGCCCGCACTGGTCGAGGTTTTGGACAAAGATGATTTCCGCGAAGTGGCCCAGCAGTACGCCGCAAGGGGCATGGCAGTGCGGGAAATTCGGGATGCGCTGATGGCAGGGGGGTTGCGAAAAAATGAAGCGTATGTGCTAGCCTTAGACGTGTTTAGTGCAGACAAGTAAACCACTTGTATAATTCATTTTGTAGGATTAGGTGTTTGCAATCTGGCAGCACCCTTCAGTCACAAAACTTTGGTGTATGTACGTTAAGTGCAATACGTAAGTGAACTTAAATAAACTAAAATCGGCTCGAGGGCGGGTAAAATCCCGCACCAAGGGGCCAGAAAGGACCAAGCCATGAAAAAAATTGCAGTATTAACCTCGGGGGGCGATGCTCCTGGTATGAACGCAGCTATTCGCGCAGTGGTACGCACCGCAGCCTGTGAAGGACTCGAAGTGTTAGGGGTGCGGCGCGGCTACACGGGTCTGATCGATAACGATTTCAAAAATCTTGGCCCCCGCGATGTCGCCAACATCATCCAGCGCGGCGGTACGGTGCTGCTCAGCGCCCGCGAACCCCGTATGCGTACCCTCGAGGGACGCGCTCAGGCGGCAGCGAACCTGAAGGCCGCAGGGGTGGAAGGTTTGGTGGTGATCGGTGGCGACGGTTCTTTTCACGGGGCATACTATCTGATGCAAGAACATGGTATTCCTGTGGTGGGTTTGCCAGGAACCATCGACAATGACCTGTACGGCACCGATCACACCATTGGTTACTTTACTGCCGTAGAAACCGCCCTAGACGCAGTGGATAAGCTGCGCGACACTGCCGCCAGCCACGAGCGCATCTTTGTGGTGGAAGTGATGGGCCGCCATGCGGGTCATATTGCCCTCGATGTGGCCTTGGCAGGTGGAGCCGAAGAAGTCTTTTTGCCCGAAGACACCAAGCACATTTCTGAAGTGGTGGAAGTGATTCGCAGCAGTGCTGCCAAGGGTAAAACCTCTTCGGTGATCATTGTGGCAGAAGGCTATCCTGGTGGGGCATTGGGGGTTGCCAAAGAGATTGATGCGGCAGGATTTGACGCTCGAGTGAGTATTTTGGGCCATATCCAGCGCGGGGGCAGCCCGATGTCTTCGGACCGGATTCTGGCAAGTCGCCTTGGTGAAGGTGCGGTGCGTGCGCTGATCGCAGGCGAGTATGGGGTGATGATTGGGCGGCACAACGGCAAAATCGGTCAAACCCCGCTCGAGGAAACCTGGCTGCACCGCAAGGATGTCAACCGCGATTTGTACAACTGCGCCAAAACCTTGTCGATCTAAACGATATGGTTAAGGGATGAACCTCGAGTACCTCAGCAAAATTCTGACCAGTCGGGTCTATGACGTGGCGGTTCGCACCGATCTGCAACTGGCTCCCAAATTGTCCCAGCGTTTGGGCAACACGGTTTATTTCAAACGCGAAGATCAACAACCGATTTTCTCCTTCAAATTGCGTGGAGCCTACAACAAAATTGCCCATCTCACCCCCGAGCAGTTGGCGAAAGGGATTATCACCGCGTCCGCTGGAAACCACGCGCAGGGTGTGGCGTATTCGGCGGAAAAATTGGGAATTCGCGCCCTGATTGTGATGCCTATGACCACCCCCAGCATCAAGGTCAGCGCCTGTCGCTCGAGGGGGGCTGAGGTGGTGCTGCAC
>JANYFS010000275.1 GCA_025359705.1 Deinococcales bacterium
CCAAAACGGTTCCACCACACAGCAAAAAAAGCGAAATTCCCCAAACTACACCCCGCTTAGCTCGAGCCAAAACTCGAGGGTGGGATGTTGTTTTGCGCTGTAAAGCGGCAGGAGCGGAGGTATTTTGCAGTTGCACTCGAGCAGTATAGCAATTTGAGAGTTACAGCTTTGTTCATTTGCTTTGAGGGGTTCGTTTTGGGTACAGGATTTCTGGTACAGGATTTCTGGTACAAGATTTTTAAAGTTTAAGAATTTGGCTCTCGAGCTTGGGTGGGTTTTTGCAACAAAAGCTGAACTGAACGCACCAGCATGGCTAGGGTAAAAGCCAGTAGCTCGAGGAAGCCTTGGCCCCGTACATAGCTGACTGCCAACATGATGGCGAGCGAAATAAAGGAAGCAAAAGGAATCACAAAAATCCTCAGCCATTTTTGCAAGGTGTATTTATAAATCACACCCACCACAATCAATAAACCCAACAAACTTAGGGCATCCCAACCCCTCGAGAGCAGCAATGTTCCGTATCCAGGAGCAATTCCCGCGCCACCATTGAAACCAAAAAAGATCGGATAATTATGACCCAAGATCACTGCCAAAATAGCCCACGGCAAAATAGTTGGCTCGAGGGAAAGCACCATCCAAGCTACTAAAATCCCTTTTGCCATATCCAGCAGTGTCACCAAAATGGCTGGCCCCAAGCCGTAGGTACGGTAAATTCCGCTGCCCCCGGGTGCATCTTGGTTGCGAATATCCTGGCCCCGCAACCGAGAATAAATAATACCGACCTGCACCGAGCCGATCAGATAAGCCAAAATGATTAAAGCCAGTCCCATTAAACCCGTCCCATTAGATTTGCCATCACACTTCCCTGATCGTATATTCTCTGATCCTATACCACCCTTAAGCTTACTCGAGCGGACGTAAATCTTCCCAAAGCTGCCAACCTACCCCCGCTGGAGTGGCCTCGAGCCAGGTATTTAAAGTTTCGGAAAAAACCTCGGCTCGAGCGTGCAGGTCTTGGTCGGAGGGGCGCTGTGGAAAAATGACCAAGGCGGTAAATTGATAAAAGTTTTGGCTCGAGGTGAGGGTTCCGTTTTCAAAGAAAGCAAAAGGGGGATGGATTTCATCGAACATAATATGCACATCCTGCCACTGGGCAGGGATATGCTGGCTAAGATCCAGCTCGAGGGTTTGGGGATGCCACAGATACCCTTGGAGCAAACGGATGGGGATTTCAGACATGTATTGGCTCCATTATTTCAATCTCGAGTGTGTTCATCTCGAGGGTGTTAGTTTTTGACATCCAAACATAAACCTCGCTGTTTCCAGGCCAGTAAATTAGCTTGCCAGAGGCTTTCGAAGCTGTTGGTAAAGTCGGCAATATTTTGGACTTTGACCGCTTTGCCGTATTTTCGCACTCGAGCGCGGTGGTTTTCGAGCAGGGTTTCTATGCTGGCTTGGGGATATTCGTTTACCAAAATTTGCGGGCTGCCCTCGAGGGTGACAGATAGGCTCACATTCCAAGACGATACCCCTTCGACCCCCGCCACTTCTTGACGCAACCAGGTGAAGGCTTGCAAAGCGGGTTCGGTGGTATCGGTGTTTTGCTCGCTCCAACGCAGGGCAAGGGCTAAATCGCGCTCGGGAACCAAGTAAGCGGCAATTTTGCGGTCTCCACTGATTTGCTGCAAAGAAAAACGCCCCAAAAACTCGGCTCCAATCTGCTCAAGTTCGGCTTGCAAGGCGCGGATACGGCGGTTGGCCTCGGGGGTTTTGCCACTGCTTTGCCCCATCTGGGTTTGGGGGTCAGCCTCCGAGCTGGTTTCGGGTGCGGGCCACAGCACAAAGTGTTCTTGAAAAAATGGGCTATCCCACAACAACGCACGATTGCTCAACCGCGCTGCCGAGAGGTCGGGTTGAATTTGCCGTGCGCCCGCTTGCCCCAACAATCGCTCGAGTTCGCTGGAGGTGAGGGAAACCAAATTGAGCTTGAGTGCCACAGGCTCGAGTCTACCCGAAAAAGGGGGTTCATGCCTAAAAAGTAAGGATGTCCAAGGGTTTCCACGTTTCTCGAGCAAGCTATCGGAAGCTATCGGAAACTACAGAAAACGGTTGGAAGGTTGGAAGTTATTGACAAGATCTTCCAGAACCTTCGTACACGTTGGCAAAGTACGAATTTTGTTAGACTCAGACCTGATGATTCAGCTTATGATCTAGCTATGGTTTTAAACACTTCCGAAGTTCATTATTCCGAAAAACTCCAAGAATTAGCCCTCGAGTTGCTTGCCTCGAGCCAAGACATCGTGATTGTGGCCCATATCGACCCCGATGGAGACGCGCTGGGTTCTTGCTTAGGGCTGCAACGTGCGCTGCGGAGCGTGGGCAAAAATGCCCAGACCCACATGAGCATTCCGCGCTATTTGCGCTTCATGGTCGAGGAAAACGAGATTTTACCGCCGCTCGAGGTCTGCCCAGAACATAGCTTGCTGGTGGTTTTGGATGTGGACCCTCACGACTTTAGGCGAGTGGAAGGTGTTCCCACCGAGGGCTGTAGCTGCCGCATCCTCAATATCGATCACCACGGAACCAATGCCCGCAAAGCCAACCTGCATTTGGTGGAACCCCGCAAAGCCGCCTGCGCTCAAATGGTCGCCGAATTGGTCGAAATCATGCGGATTCCGCTCGAGCCACACATTAGCAATCCACTGCTGCTGGGCATTATCACCGATACCGGTTCTTTTCGCTTTAGCAATGCCGACGCGGATGTTTTCGAGCGAGCGGCAAAATTGCTCGAGGGAGGGGCAAATCTGGCCTACCTCAACGACAACATGGCCCAAACCCCACACTATTTTTATGCACTCCAAGCCAAAGTTTTACAAAGCATCGAATTTTTATTCGATAGCAAAGTGATCATCGCTCGAGTGACTCAAGATATGGTGCAAGAAGTTGGGGCAACCTGGGAAGATGTGGAATCTTTGGTGGGGCTAATTCGCTCGGCAGAAGGGACAGAACTGGCGGCTTTGTTTAAAGATTTTGGCGATTCAGTCAAATTGTCTTTGCGCTCGAGGGGTCGCCTATCGGCCCAAAACATTGCCATCGCCTGTGGAGGTGGCGGTCACGTTGCTGCCGCAGGAGCCACCGTCACCAGACCCTACCTCGAGGCTAGAGAATGCTTTGAAACTGCGGTGACAGCAGAGTTTGAGCGGGTTTCGGCACAAGGGTAACGCTCGAGGGTAACGCTCGAGGGTAAGCGGGTACGAAAAAGATCTTTACAACAGGTGTTGGGATGTGGGTTTCACCCCCGCCTTTTTTTATCTCGAGAAATATGATCTCGAGAAATATGATCTTGAGAAATATGATCTTGAGAAATATGATCTTGAGAAATATGATCTTGAGAAATATGATCTTGAGAAATATGATCTTGAGAAATTTTAGCTTCTCTCGAGTCAATTCGATTTTTCA
>JANYFS010000309.1 GCA_025359705.1 Deinococcales bacterium
CCATTAAAAGACTTCCAGAAAACACAAGCCTTACAGATAGGCGGGGTTCGCTCGAGGGCTACGCTGACCCGCCCTAGTGTTTGGTTTCGCTGCTCGAGGGTGATTATGTTGATCGGTGGAACTTTACCCGCGTACTTCCGCTCAAGTTTTGCCCGTGCTTGGTCGAGATGATCGGGTTGGGCTGCTGGGGTGATCTTGTGCAGTAGACAAACCATTTCACCCCATTCAAGAGATAAGTAGGCGGGTTCGGTCAGGGTGCTAATGATTTGGGCCAGCTCGAGGTATGCAAGCTCCCAAATGGTTAAGGGTTTGGGCTGCTCGAGCAAGGCTAAGATTTCGCTTTTGTGGGTACGAATGGCTAAGCGGTCAACATCGGTCAAATTCTCTGAGGGTTTTACACCTAATACCCCGCCTTTTGGGGTAAGGGTGAACCCTCGAGCTTGAAGACTTTCCATCAGCTCGAGGGGGACCATTTTAGAAATCTTCCTCAGTAGTAGTGGGGTTGGGTTCAGGTTCGGGGTTGGATTCGGGTGAAATCAAAAAAAAGTCAGACAAATTGTTAAGACTTTCATTTGGACTATCTGACAAAATCGGTGACGGGTGACGGTAGGTGACAGGCTTATTAGGGGTTTTTTCTATTACGCGCGTATTAAGAGAAAAACCCCTATTAGAGGTGTCACCTACCGTCACCGCGTCACCGATTTTGAGGCCAACACCGACCCATTTTCTAGCCTCTTTTGTCCTAGTAGGAGTGGCTCCTTTGACCCTTAATTCATTGTGTAGATCAGAGATTTTTAATTTTGTCTGACCTGTTTCGGTCTGCCAATCTTTGAAAATTTGGCTGAGCTGGGCCGATTTAATTTCCTGATCTGCTCCAAAAACTAGATTTTGTTCAATAAAAATTGAGTAAAAATCTTGAGATTTCCAATATTTTTCCGTCGCGTTTTTGACATTTTCGGACTCTTTGAGATCAAATCCACTGGAAAACCACAAAGAAAACCCCTCGAGTGCCCAATTTAAAAGTGCGGATCTGGCCCGTTGATCGAATTGGATAGTTGACTTGATAGTTGGGTCTGGGATTTCAGGCTTTGCCAAAAAGGGAACCACCGTCATTCGCCGCTTCATGCCCGTATCGTCATGACCCGCAGCTATGGGGAAATTGGTATGAATCCACAATTTGAATACAGGGTCAAACGTGACCATAACGGGACTATGCAAGGTTCGGGCTGTGATCGGATCATTGCCGGTCATTCCTTTGACCCTGCCCTCATTGAACCGTGACCCCTTGGGAGGTTCGCCAGCGACCACCAGGCGCTTACCTCGCATCGCTAGCAAGTCGGGCCGTGGTGTGCCCGCAGATTCGCCGTGACTGCTTGCTAAAAGGGTGTTGACCTCCACCGAATGAGCATAATCGCCCAACATCGCCAAAACCCCGCGCACGAGCGTACCTTTGCCTGTCCCGCCAAAACCCTCAAAGACGGTTAATTTTTCGTTGGGATTCTCCCCAAAGAGGGTACTACCTACTGCACGTTGTAAAAAATCACGCCGCCCGTCCTGCTCGAGTAAATCAAGCAAAATTTTTATCGTTGGGTGTTCGGCATTCGGGTCATAGATGGCCCCTGAGACATGGGTCAAAAGATAGTTTGGGCTGTGCGGATGGAGTACGCCTGTTTTTAGCTCGAGTACACCATTTTGGCAATTGAGTAGGTGCGGGTGTGAATCCCACTGGGTTGCCAAAGTTAAAAATTCTGGTTTCCCCGCTGCTAATTTTAGGCAACTCGAGAGGTTTCGGTAATCACCTACTGATTTGGCCCAACTCGCTAATGCTGATACCTCTTCTTTTGGTGCTCGACTGTTTAGGGCAACGTCAAATTTATTGCCTACAACCCGCCGTAGGGTGACTTCCACAATTTGCACCGCTGCTATTTCCGCTTTGTCTTGCTGCCATGTCCCTGTGTCGGGATGGTAGGTATACCACCCTAACCCAAGAATGTATTTCAGCTTCTCGCCCACACCCGCACGGGCCAAAATATGGGAATTTGCCGCATCAGTGCCCATCTGCATCCCCTTTGGTAGGGTAAAGGGGTCTACAGTATCGCTCGAGATGTTGAGCTGCTGCTCGAGCCATGCCGCCGCGCTGAGTGCGTTTTCTAGCAGTGCTTCAAATTGCTCAAATGTTCCGCCTTGGTTTTTCCAATCGGTCACATCGCCTTTTTCGGGCAGGTTGGGCAAGTCCAGGACTCGGGCACTCTTAGCTTTGCCCTCGAGGGATTTAAGCACCTGGGTGCAGTGATCACGTCCCGCTTTGTCGTTGTCAGGCAATACCACCACGTCAGCACCGCGCAGAGTGTCGCTATATTCATCCCGCCATTTCACCGCACCGCCTGAATTGCAGGTTGCTACATGGCCCATACGCTCGAGTGTGTCAACATCCTTTTCCCCTTCCACAATGAAAATGGTTTGAGCATTTTTGAGGGCCTCGAGAATTTGGGGTAGACGGTACGGTACGCGCTGGATTCCCTCGAGTGTCCATGCCCACCCGTCGGGTTTTGCTTTGGGGTGACTAGGGTTATAGTGCCGCTGGGAGAAAGTTTTTTCCCCGTTTTTCATCCCGCGTACCACTTGGAAAATTTCTTTCCCATCAGCGTCTTGGTAGCTGTAGTGGCTCGAGCTTGACCCACTCGAGGTTTGGCGTTCAGGGCGTGCGATTCCTAGCAGGTCGCCCAGATCATACGCGCCGCCGCTCGAGCCGCACGCGTGACAGTGCCAAACCCCTTTGACTGGGTTCCAATTCGCTGACGGGTTGTGATCATCGTGGGCTAGGCAAAGAAAAACAGTTTCGTTAGGGCTGAGGGATCGCCCGCCACGCTGGGTATTGAGTGCGTGGGTAATGTTCTCGAGGTAGGTTTGAGGTAAAATTTGGTTACTCATTGGATTACAGTTCCTTTGGGTCATGCTCGAGGGTGTTGTAAGCGCCGCTTGAGCTTTTTTTGTTGTGTGGTTGCTGCTTTTCTGCTATAATACTCTTACCACTGCAAGAATATATCGAGCCGCCCAATCGTGCTGGGCGGTTTTTCATTGGTCGGGGCTTTTTTGGGTAGCAGGTAACTTTAAGGCTTCACGAGTCGCCATACGCTGCTCAAATTCTCTCAGACTCTCTTCTGACACAATCCAATTGCGCCCCACTCGAGTAGCTTGGATGTTCCCCGCTGCACACCACCGCCATGCCGTAGGGTTCGCTACGCCTAAACGCTGGGCCACGTCTGGTACACTTAATAAAATCATAAACACCGTCCTGAACAGGTGTCTCAAGCTTTTTAGATTTGCCTAGTCGGGGTGGATTTCTTAGTGTTAGGGGTAGTGACAGGGGGGTGTCAGCGTGCTACCCTACTAGTACAAAGATCTACCCACCAAAAAAAGGGTAGCTCGAGAGAACCCCCATTTGCGTATTTCCGGCCAAGAAAATTTAAACGCTTTTGGGGGTGCTTCCTATTCCTAAACATATTACACGAGAACCGCTTTAACGTACAGCGTTTTATGTTTAATAACATTGTCAGTGTTCCCCCACACCGTATGTTAAACATTTGGTGTGGGCATATCATTTAAGGTATATTCCCAAAGGAAAAAAATTATCATAAATGATAAGTTGGATATGAAGATAAAGCCTGTCTAAGACACCCTTTTCTGCATTTATGCCCTTCTGGATAGCCTAGTGATGCTAGTACGTAATGCTAGTACTAGGATACTAGTAGCCCCATCTCGTTCGCGGTCATGCCCTAAGCGTTACTTACTCTAATGGTAAGTTAGGTAGGCTCGATAACTTAAATAGTAGATCTTGGCTTACATTTAGGTAACAGATGTATTACCGTGCCACCACCTATAATCCCTTATAGATTTTGTCAACCTCTTATAAGTCTTGAGCTAGGTAACACATCTGTCACCGTGCTACCACACCACACAAAGCAAGAGAATAGCCATTTATTACAAACATGGCTATTCTCTTGCTTATCTTTAATTCTTCTCGAGGTATACCCCTACACCCTCGAGTTCTGCTTTGACTTCATCGAACTCTTCTAAGGCACTTTGGTGAAGTCTTTCAGTGCGGTGTGTGGTTGGGCAGTCGTACCGTACCTCATGGCAAACACTCAACAGTTTGAGGTAAGCGTCTACTGCTTTTCTGGGTATACCGTGAACCGTGGTTGGGCGGAAACGCAATAGATCATTGCGTTCTTTGTGGCTGCTGGGGTGAACAGGTGCGGGTAGTTGCGCTAAGCGGGTATCCACAAGGTGTAGGGCGACAAGGTGAAGCAGAATAACGCGGGTCTGTTTGGCGGTAGGCTCTTGAGCGCTGTAGGCATGGTGGAAGCTACGGGCTTGCTCGAGGTGTTGTTTTACCTGTGGCATCAATCCGAAC
>JANYFS010000315.1 GCA_025359705.1 Deinococcales bacterium
AATCGAATTGAACATCGTTGGTCTGGAATCAAGAAAGAAATTCGTAAAGGATGGTGTTCCAAGCCTGTTGAGCAATCTCATCTCGAGTCTGCCCAACACACCTTGCCCCGCCTGTGTTGATTTTTCCACATAGCGCTATAATTCCTCAACACACGTCATTCAAAAAATTTGATGAATACGTTTATTACTGTGACAAATGCTCTAGTATGAAGGATGAGAAGAGACGCGCCTACAACAGCTTTTTCGCGCAAAGAATTATATCAACGTTACCTGTAAAGTTGAGTTGGGAGAAATGCCGAAGCAGCCTAGAAAAGCTGCTTTCTCTGGGCGTGAAAGCCACCTAAAACTTCCGAACCATTGAGACGGATGAATCGTTTTTTAATAAGTAGTCGGATTGATCCATTCACTGCTCTGACAAATGCTCTAATCGGGTGAGGTTAAGGGTTGGACAGTGGTCAGCGCCTCTAGGCCAACCTCACGCCTGCGCGAGACCCCACCTCGAGCCACCTGCACCGTGAAATCATGTGAAATCATCGGCTCGAGGTGGCTCGAGGTGGGATTTGTTAGAGGTGGGGTTTATTAGAGGAGGTCTCGCGCAGGATCAGGGATAACTGATCAGGTTGCTTGCTGCGGTGTTGGTTCCAGGAATCGGAACTGCTGCGCCCACGTTGTTAATGATGTTGCGGATGGTGCCCTTATTGTTCAGTGAAACCGTCACCATGTCGTGGAATTTCAGTCCTGCCTTGTTGGGTACCTCGAAGGCGTGAGGAGAAAAGACCGCTGGATTAACGTTGAAGAACACGTAGCTGCCCAGCCCCCAAGCTTCGTGCGTGTTCACCGTGTCGGCTACCTTGTAGGCAGGGTAACCCGCACCGCCGTTCCAAGAGGCTTGATCGGGTACATCGTAGGGAAGTTCGTTCTGGAAGAAGATGGTCTTGCCATTCTGCCCGTTCCACAGCACATTGTACTTCTGGAAGTGTTCGGCGAACAATCCAGTAGCCACTACGTCGTTCCCGTTGACAACCAGGCCATTGTCCGCGGTGTTGATGGTCCATCCGGTGGGGTTGATTCCGTGGTCGGCCCTCCAAGCCCAGATGTGATCCACGATGGTATTGTTGCTGTTCACCACCAGGCTGTTGGTCGCCTTGCCCGCCACCGCGCCACCGATGCGGAAGTAAACGTCTTGGATACTGATGGGATTGCCTGCATGGTTCGCGTTTGCGCCCGCTTGTCCTACCGTTAGCAAGGCTTGGCTATTGACCGTACCAGCATCGAAGAGCAGGCTGCTGATTTTGATCCCATCCACGTCGGCTAGGGTCATGGCGTTTACGCCATTATCGGGAATCAGGGTGGGGAAGCCTAGGCCAGTGACCACGGTGTTCGCTCGAGTGATGTTGAGCGTCTGGCTCAGGTGATACACCCCAGGCAAGAAGAACAGGTTGAGGCCCTGAGTAAGCGCAGCGTTGAGCGTGGCTGTCGAGTCGGTGGGTCGGGCCACGTAGAACTGACTCATCGGAATCGAAGCTCCCGCCGTGTTGGGCCAGGTAGCACCGCTCGAGTTGGTTCTCAGGCTGGGCACAAACACTCGGTATTTGCCCGTGCCATCGATATAGAGGTAGGGTTTTTCCCTCGAGACGGGTGTGGTGGTCAGTGTGGTGTAGACCGGGCTGGGGAAGCTCTGAGCAGGTGCCCCCACCACGCCCGAGAACACCATATTCCACACACTGCTCTGCCAGCCGCCAATGTTGCTGTCGCGGGTGTACCACTGCTGCTGGCCTCCAGACGCGATCTGCCCATCTACCTTGGTGTCGGCGATATAGCCGCCGCTCGAGTAACCGTTGCTGGCGGGTTGCAGGGTCATCGAACCCCGAACGTGCACACGGCGAAACGGTGCAGCCTGTGAGACGGCCCAACGGTCGGTGCCGCTCGAGGGAACGACTGCGAGGTTCTCCGCTGAACGCCAGAAATTCTGGGTGGCATTCCCCTGGTCGCCGTAGTTCCAGCCAGCATCCACGGTAATATCGCTGTTGTTTAGGGTTACATCGTCGGGGTTGATGCCTAGACCAGCAATCGAGGTATAGAAGCCCAGATTGGCGAAGATGCTGCTGTAAGTGCCGGGTTTAAACAGGAACGCGTAGCGCTGGTTGCCGAACTGAGCGGTGGGACTATTCACCTGTGGAGTGAAGGCCGCATCCAACTTGGATTGGATGGTGGAAGTGGGCGTGGTGGGGTCAAAGATGTAGACGTTGGATCCGAAATCGGGCGTGTCCGAGGTGGGCAGCGTGGGAATGACTCCACCCGTGGTATGAACCACGAACTCGTACAGCGAGTAGCCGTAGGTGGTGCCGCGCTGAATGCCGTTCATACGCACATAACGTCCATTACCACTCACGACGAGGTTTTGGGTTCCGCCGGTTCCGGTGGACGTACTGTATAGAGTAGTCCAGGGTCCCGTAGCGTTATCCGAAACCTGAATCTGGAACGACTTTCCATAAGCAGCTTCCCATTGAAGACCTACGTTGCATACCGTCTGGGTACTGCCGAGATCGACCTGGATGGATTGAGCGTCGCTGAAGGCACTGGCCCAGCGGGTGCTGGTATTTCCGTCGAAGGCAGCGCTGGCGGGGGTTGCGGCGTTCTCAGTGCTCGAGGAAGTTGTGGTCTTGTTCAGTGCAGCATTGGCGGTATCGCAGGTGCCCGCAACGCTTACGTCTCCGAAGACTTTGAACTCGAAGAGGGAGTAACCGTAAGCGGTGCCGCGCTGGATGCCGTTCATACGCACATAGCGTCCATTACCGTTCACGGCGAGGTTTTGAGTTCCTCCGGTTCCGATGGTGGTGCTGTATAGGGTAGTCCAGGGTCCCATAGCATTATCCGAGACCTGAATCTGGAACGACTTTCCATAAGCAGCTTCCCACTGAAGCTCGACCCCACAGATGATCTGGGTGCTGCCGAGATCGACCTGGATGGATTGAGCGTCGCTAAAGGCGCTCGCCCAACGCGTGCTGGTATTTTCGTCGAAGGCAGCGCTGGCAGGAGTTGTGGCGGTCTCAGTGCTCGAGGCAGTTGGGGTCTTGTTGAGTGCCAGATTGGTCGTTCCACAGGTTGCCGTACTCTGCAAAACCGAAGGGCTGTAAGCCATAGCGTCCACAGTAGCACTGGGCTGTTGTCCACAAGCGCTGAGTAAAAAGGTGATTCCAACGAGTAAGAATTTACTGCGGTTCTTCATGTACAACCTCGAGTTTCTCCGACGGATCAAGCGGGGTCGGGCGCAGGGACGGGGCGAAGCAAAGAGGCCGAAGCTGAATCGGAAAGCGGTGATAAGTTCCTCCCAGCTAAGTTTCAGATATTCTCGCAAAGCTCGAAATCTTCCACGTCTTGAATAGGAACTTCTTTGTCTTGGCCCAACAGCGTCACCTCGCGGGACGGGCCGCTGTCTTGGCCCAACAGCAGCACCTTACGGGCTGGGCCGCTGTCTTGGCCCAACAGCAGCACCTTACGGGCTGGGCCGCTCCCTACTCCCCTTGGTCGCTGTCAGATTTAGAGCTTTTCTAAATCTGACATGAGAGGTACTTAGCAAAAGAAAAAGTGGGGCGTTGAGCCTAGGTTGAGCCAAGGTTGACCAAGTGACAAGCTCCATGACCCCTCGAGCCTTCGAACGCTTGGGGCATCTCTGGGTGCGATCTAGGTGCGAGAAGGGGTCAAACTGTAAACCGTTACAGGGCTTAATAAGAAGTTCTGTAACGGGCTGGGAACCGTTGTGTGAAGATCAACCGCAGAGGAGAAACTTTTTAAAGTTTCTTACGAGAAAAATTCTTACGATAAAAAATAGAATAGTGCGCTAATTTACCGGTAAAGTAAAGAAAACATGGCGAAAACACCATCTGATTTAGGATGGGTCAACCGGCAAACGCGTTTCTATTTACCGTTAAAGTACAGTCTGATCAGAGGTCTTGTCAACCCCTCGGGGAAAGACTTAGGTTAGATGAAGATCGGAGCGGAGCAGGGAAATAGCTAGTCACTCGAGTACTCGAGCAATAATTTTTTGGGCCTAGAAAACGTGCAGCGCAGGATCGAATACGCTTAAAAGGATTTCTAGTCTGTGCGTATCTGACCTTACGTGATTCAAAAAACCAAGGATTACTAACGAAAACGCAAGATAACAGGAGATAACAACCTCGAGATTTTAGGACGATTTCTATTTTTAAGTAGTCCGATTGATCCATTCATTTATCTGACAAATGCTCTAAGGGAATCATCGAGGGAGTTAAAAAAGATACAAAAATTTATTGATCATACCCCTCTATAAATCACGTAAGGTCAGATCCAACTTCTCTCTCGAGTGGGGTGGATCTATGTCTTTTACGTAATTTTACGTCCTATTATGTAAAATAGCCACGCTTTACCCAAGTTATACCGACTCCCTCTAAAATGCCCACATGCGAATTTTATTGCTCGAGGATGACC
>JANYFS010000325.1 GCA_025359705.1 Deinococcales bacterium
CCCGACGGTTTTGAGCAAAAGCCAAGGCTTGAGCGAGTGGCGCTGACTCCTGACTTTCACAAAGGTTCGGGTGTGCCTGTAGGTACGGTGCTGCAAACCAGAGGCTTTGTCTTGCCCCAAGCCATCGGCAACGATGTGGGCTGCGGAATGCGCCTGCACCTAACCGATTTTTCCTTTGAACAGCTCGAGCCACACCTGGATTGCCTCGAGGGGCATTTGCGCCATAGTTTTTTTGAGGGCGGGCGCAACATCCCGATGACAGGTATCCAGCGCCAAAGTTTGCTTGAGGGTGGAATTGCGGGGCTTGCCAGCAGTGTGCCGCGCAGCCAAGACGAGGGGCTTTGGCAACTGTGGCACCGCAGAAACCTCGAGCATGACATGCAGCACACCGAAGACCAACACTCCAGCTTTCCCCTAACAAAAAATCTGGGCCTCGAGGATTTTTTGGGTGAGGCCCACAGCCTCTCTCGAGATGCCCAGATCGGCAGCATTGGCGGGGGCAATCATTTTGTGGAGCTTCAACGGGTCACTCAGATCCTCGAGCCTACTACTGCACACGCCTGGGGCTTGCAGGTGGGTAAGGTGGTGGTGATGGTGCATTCGGGTTCGTTGGGGCTGGGGCATCTGTGTGGCAGCACCCTGCGGCAGATGGTGCGGACAGTATTTCCCAATTCCCTCGAGCATCCCAAAAATGGCTTTTTCCCCTTACCCATCAGCGAAAAATACCACAACCAACTCGAGCGCTGCACCCATCTTTTGGGTCACGCAGCGCACTTTGCCAGCGTCAACCGCCTCTTTTTGGCCCTGATGGTACAGCAAACCCTGCTCGAGCGGGTGGGAGACACCGATTTTCCGTTGTTGTACGATGCGGCGCACAATATGATTTGGCAGGATCACACAGGTACGCACCTCCACCGCAAAGGAGCCACCCCCGCACGCGGCCTCGAGGCGATGCAAAACACTCCTTTTGCATATTATGGCGAACCCGTTTTGGTGCCTGGTTCGATGGGGGCCAGTTCCTTTATTTTGGCGGGGCAAGGCCACCCCGAGGCGCTCGAGAGTGCCAGTCATGGGGCGGGGCGCAGTCGCTCGAGGGGGGAGGCGATGCGGGGTTTTGAAGCCGAGTTTGCCCAGTTCTTACAAGATTTTCGGGTGGTCACACCGCTGGATTGGAAGAATGCAAGAGCAGACATCAAAGCCAAAAAACTGCTCGAGCTGCGCCAAGAAGCCCCCTTTGCCTACAAAGGGATTGGCCCCGTGATCGAGAGCCTGATCGGTGCGGGCTTGGCGAGGGGGGTGGCGGAGTTGAAGCCGATTCTGACGATTAAGGGTTAGGGTCGTGTACCACACCCATAAAGAGGATGGCTCCGCTCGAGGTGTCGGAGATGGCAAAGAAGAAGGGGTGATCTGCAATGAATTCAATGGGTTTTGGGGCCAATCGTATACCTGTTGCTTTCTGCTCAACCGTTACCGCAACCGCTTCAGTACCTTCTTCATTCACTTCAACAAAAGTTTTTTGACGAATTCCCGAAACCCCCAGCATTGCATTTGGTGAATCGCTAATTCCACCAAAACCATCGCCCATTTCAAATATTTTGGACAACCCCAAGCTCGAGAGGGCCGCATTCAAAGTGTAATCACCCTCGATCTTGAAACGGGGTAACTGCACCACTACCGATTGGCAGTATAACGATTCCGACCAATCTTTCCATGTTTCAACATCCAAATCAGCCAAAATATCATTCAAACCTTCCGCTTCTCGAGGCAAAATAATATACATTCCTACACTCGTATTGGCATAAAGTAAAAATAAAATCTGCATACGGTCATCATCAAAATAATACGACTCCAAATCTATTTCAAACATGGTGTCTACTTGTTTGGTCGTACCATTGGCAAGCTGGAAGGTCTTTTCCTCGGTAAAAATGGGGTCAAAAGACTGTTTCCAAATCCCTTTCAGATAAACCACATTCATTAGAAGCATTTTTGTATCAGGATCGGGCGGCTGATTAAGATCTACCACATTAGGGATTTTGCCTTGGGTTTTTTCACTAGCCCAATCGTTTATTTGCTGAAAAGTAGCACTATCTTGCAAATTTCGCGTTTTGACTTCGGCTCGGTAGGCATTTTCTAAAGTGTTCAGGTAGTTAGGCAAAACCCGCAGCGATTTATCCACCCAAACAGAATTGGCAATATCCAAATGCCCACCCTTCATGGCTTTTGCCAGAGTCCCTCTTAAAGCTCGGTTTGCTTTAGAAAGTTTTTTGAGCCGAGAAAGGTGTAAAGCCTGAACCATTTGCTCCTTGGTTTCACCCGTGGCCCCTTCACATAACATATGCAAAGCAAAACTCAGGCTCGAGGGGGAAATGGCAAGGTTTTTACCTTTTTCCTGTTGCACCATTTTTGCAAACAGCTCGAAGGCGAAGGTTTGATTGGCTTTGAGTAAATCTTTGGAAACAGCGGGTTGGCCCATAATTCAGTATGCCTGAAAAAAGCTCACAGGCTCGAGCGACACTCATCTCCCCTACTGGACTTTGAGGTTTTCCCAGTCCACCTCTACACTCGGTTTGGGATAGTGTAAATCCATACCCTCGAGCGCTTGTAAAATCACCTTCGAGATCACCAAATTGCGGTACCAACGGTTGTTGCTGAGGATCACGTACCAGGGCACAGCCTCGGTGGTGGTGGCCTCGAGCGCGTCTTGGTAGGCTTCCATATAGTCGTCCCATCGTTTGCGCTCGTCTAAGTCGGCGGGGTTGAATTTCCAGCGCTTGGTGGGGTCATCTACCCGCTCTTGGAGCTGCTTTTTCTGCTCGTCGCTCGAGATGTGGAGGTGAAACTTCAGAATCACCACTCCGTTATCGCTCAAAAATTCCTCGAAGTTGCGGATTTGCTGGTAGCGCCGCTTGGTTTCCTTGTTATCAATCCAACCATGCACTCGAGTAATCAACACTTCTTCGTAGTGTGAACGGTTAAAAATCCCGATCATCCCTTTGGGTGGAACTGCGGCATGAACCCGCCAAAGGTAATCGTGGCTCTTCTCGAGGTCGGTGGGAGCCTTGAACGAGGTGACTTCAACCCCCTGCGGATTTAGGCCCACCATGGTGTTTTTGATGGTGCTGTCTTTGCCGCTGCCGTCCATCGCCTGAATCACAATCAACAGCGCTTTGGCACGGCTGGCATAAAGTTTTTCTTGCAGCGCACTGATCTTCTTGATCAGCTCGGCACACTCCTCGAGCGCCTTTTGCTTGCCTGTAATCCCCTCATATTTCCCTATGTCTTCGGGATCATGGTCAGAAAGTTTGAATTTGTGATCTGGCTCGAGCCTGTATTGGTTTGGGTTCATGATGGGGTCTCCGTTGATGGGTTTTCCGTTTTCCGTTGGGATGAGGCGGCTTTAGCCTCGAGCCACACAATCTTTTTCTTACGCTCTTACGCTCTTACTCTCGAGCGCAGCGACTCCCGCCCTCTCGCCCTCCCCTACCTGCTTTTCCCAAAAACCTGCACCCACTGAGTCATTCCCTGATTGTCTTGCACATAGGCGATACCGATTTCACTAAACCTTGGGTCAAGCAAATTTAGGCAGTGGCCTTCACTGTTCAGCCAACCTTGCACCACCTCGAGCGGGCTTTGGGGATTTTGCGCCAGGTTTTCTCCCACCCTCGAGTAAGTGTAATCCACTGCCTGTACCCGCAAAACCACATCCGAATTGTCCAGCGGGTTGGTGTGGGCAAAAAAACCGTTGGCAGCCATGCTGATCGCTTGAGCCATTGCCGCTTGATCGAGC
>JANYFS010000227.1 GCA_025359705.1 Deinococcales bacterium
TCAAAGCACCCCTAGTTTGCCTGATCTTTTTGGCGGGCTGCTCTTTTGGAGACCGCGCCCAGCGTTACCTCGAGCGCAATCTCGAGCGCAATCTCGAGCGCAATCTCGAGCGCAATCTCGAGCGCAATTCGCAATACTCCGCTCGAGCCTAAAACCCTCGAGAAATACATCAAGCTGAAAATATATCAAATTAAGCCAATCCAATTATTGTATTTTTTTACACCTCGAGCTAAACTCCGCTCGAGGTGATTCTTTTGCGAACCACAGGAGGGCCAGATCGAACGTCGCTTTAAGGAGAGCGAACGATCATGGGCTACAAAATTTGGAAACGAGAACACTTCAAGCGGATGCAAATCAGGAACTGGAGTCTTCCAAATCGGTGGTATTGGGGATTGGACTCATTTACTAAGTGGAATGACCTTGTAGAACCTCATCAGCGCTGGAGAAATCGGCGGCGTAAGGTACAACCTTGCGAGAAATGGGAAGCGGAAGATTATGATCGTTATTATTACCTTCTTTCGCTTAAGCGCAGGCTGAACGATAGTTTAAACTCTGGAATATCCAACTTCTCGAGGAAATACTATCACCCTATTTGGCGCAGGGCGGCAAAGCAAATTTGCTATCTGCATTTGCAAGGGCTTCATGATGAAGCCGATGCTTTGCATCCGCAACCCAAAAGATTGGGTATACTTTGGGATTTGTTTTAACCACTCGAGGGGAGAAATCCCCTCTTTTTTTATTGCACTCTCGAGGGGAAAGTTATAAAGTGGAAGCCAATAAATTGATGGTAACAGCCACAATACCCGTGCCAAAAACATAAGAAATCAGGCTATGCCCAAAAACGCTTCGCCCTATTAGACGCTTGGTGGGCTGGGTATCGGAAACTTGATAGGTCATACCCAAAGTGAAGGCAAAATAGGCAAAATCGAGATAATCGGGTTTTTCTTCATGATAAAATTTTAGTCCTTCGCCTTTGGCTTTATCATAATATAAATGGGCATAATGAAAGGTATAGGTAGTGTGTAATAAAGTCCATGACTCGAGAACTGCCAATACCGATAGAAAAGCAATAACGCTCGAGCCACCTTTTTGCACATGCGGTAAAGCAATACCAACCACCACCAGTGCTACGGTACTACAGAGAATCACCAAAGAGCCTATCAAAGCACGATTACCATCTTGAAGCGTGGCATTGTGTTTGGTTTTGTTTTGATCGCTAGGTATAATTACCAACCAAGCCAAAACTAAGAGTACCAACCCCGAGATATCCCAAGACCATAAAAAGCGCCACTCGAAGGGTAGGCTTGCCAAAAAAAACCATACGATCACTCCCACAAGGGCAGCAATTGCAAAGCGAGTTAGAGGATAATCGTAATGGATTAGGTTTCGCATATTTAGATTCCATTTTTAGATTGAACTTAGATCAAAGAAAGCTGGGGAAGCGTGTCAAAATCCAGCGGTACAAACAAACTTCCCTCGGTGGTGGGCATCACTCGATTGAGGCGCTGCTCGAGGGTGAGGGCATCGATTTCGCCGTTCAGAGCTGCTTGCCAAGCAAGGGCCACGTCCAGCACATCTTGGGCGCTTTCGTGAACAAACTCGAGCCTGAAATCCACAATGCCCGCGCCCAACCAACTCGTGAAATGCTCGGTGGCACTTTGGGCCTCGGCCCCGAACACGGTGTTGCGGCAACCCACGTCCGCCATCACGGGGTGCATCCGCCCTTGGCGATCCTTCAGCGAAATTTTGTGTGTCTCGCAAGGGTGTCCGCAGTTGGTGTAGTCGGTTCCGCTCGAGAGGAAACGGCAAAAAACGCAATGCTCGGTATGGAACACCGGCAAATGCTGATAGGCCACCACCTCGAGACGTTCCCCGCCGACCCACTGGGCCAATTCCACAATTTGCTGGGCGTTCAGGTCGTGGGTCGGGGTGATCCGTGACAAGCCCATCTCGAGGTAGGTTTGGGTGCTGAGGACGTTGGCAGCGTTGAGGCTGAAATCCCCGATCAATACAGATTTTTCGGTTTCAACAATCAGTCCCTCGAGTAACCCACCCGAACGCACCAAGATTTCACACTCGAGCGACAACAAAAACTTCTGAATGTTTTGCTCGGTGGGTTTGAGAATGCGCGGGCTGGCAACGCGGCAGGCAATCCCCGCTGCTTTGACCTTCTGTACCGAAGGTTTCAAACCATATAGCTCGAGGTAATCCAGCGTAATCGAAGCAGGCGCAAGAGTCAGGGCCGCCTCAAGCTGTTCTGGAGTACGTACCAAAATATGAAGAGCATGGCTTGAGCTTTGGGGGGTGGGCGCATGATGATTCGCCCCTACAAGAACGGATTCCAAACGGCTTCCCACAAAGCGCTGTTCAAACACCTTGCGCCCCTCGAGGAGTCGTGAAACCGCCGCACGGCGCAGGGCATTGAGTTCCGAGACGGGCAAAAACAATTCCCCCTCGAGGGCCACAGTCAGGTTGCCCAAGTGAAAGGGGGTTCCGCCCAATTTGCCCAGATGCTCGCGCAGCATTTCTGGCTCGAGGGCGCGTTTTTGGGCCTGTTGCAAGGGGGTAGGGCTACTGACCCGCACGGGTTCAGCTCCCAAAACCTCCAGCACCAGACTTTGGCCCAAACTGCCCGACACTTTCAGCTCGAGGGGGCGGGTATACACGGGGTCAAGCGCGTCCAGCAGGGGTTTGACTTTGGCAAAAAGGGCGGGGTCGCTCGAGCGCCAAACCCAGTCGCCTTCTTTGATCCGCCAAAAGTCGATTTGACGGTTGCCAAAGCGCAGTTCCACCGCTCCTGAATCGGCTTTTTCAATAGGCTGATGGTTGTCAAAGATCTCGTAGACCGAGCCGCCTTCTTCGTCTTCCTCGATGCTGCGCCAGTTTGCCGCATCAAAAACCAGACCGTCGCCGCGTTTGACCTCCCCCTCGAGGGCTACCCACACGCTTTTATCCCCCACTTTGGTTACGGTTCCCAGCCTAACCCCACGGTGACGCGGAGCGCGGCCCTTGACCACGGTTTGGTGGTTGGTTCCACCCATAAACCACGGGCCTAAACCCCTCGAGTAGACTTGCTCGAGGTCGCGTTCTTCTTGTTTGCTGATCGAAAGTGCCTGACCTGCCCAGGCTTCGTCGATGGCTTTGCGGTAGGCAGCAGTGGTCAGGGCCACATACTCAGCATCTTTGTAGCGCCCCTCGATTTTGAAACAGTCCACCCCCATGCGGGTCAGCTCGGGGACTTGGTGTAGCGCGTATAAATCGCCTGGAGACAGCAGGTATTTGGCTTCCTCGAGGTCGCGCCACTGCCCATCCACAATCAGGTCGTAGGGCAGGCGGCAGGCTTGGGCGCACTGTCCACGGTTGGCACTGCGCCCCCCCCAGGCTTCGCTGGAGAAACACTGTCCCGAATAGCTGACACACAGCGCCCCGTGTACAAAAGTCTCGAGTTCTATAGGAGTGGTATTGGCAATCCGCTCGATGTCTTGCAGGCTCAGCTCACGGCCCAAAACCACACGGTTACAGCCCCAACGGGCCGCCAATTCCGCACCCTCGGCACTGGTGATGCTCATTTGGGTGGAGCCGTGCAGCTCGAGGGTGGGGGCCACTTCACGGGCCAGACGTGCGATGCCCACATCTTGCACAATAATTGCGTCCACACCGCTATTGGCAATCAGCTCGAGGGCGCGTTCTGCTTTTTTCAATTCCCGATCAAAAACCAGCACATTAAAAGTGGTAAAACCCCGCACCCCCCTAGCGTGCAAGGTTGCCATCACTTCGGGCAATTCCTCGTAGCTAAAGCCCACTTTGGCCCGTGCATGAAAGTCCTCGAGGCCAAAAAACACCGCGTCAGCTCCCGCCTCGAGTGCGGCTTTAAGTTGGGG
>JANYFS010000229.1 GCA_025359705.1 Deinococcales bacterium
TACCCAGCCTGTGGGCCAAGCTCTCGGGATTTTCGCAGGATACGAGAATCCGCAGTGTACTCGGGAAAGTAGGGGTCTCGGATCCCTTGCTCGATTCACTCAAGGAGGAGGAGTTTGAAGAGAAGGAGTGGCCTAAGCTCCTCCTCAAGATGCTCGAGTTACCTTCAACCGCGACTCGAGCTCAGGTTCAACGGGAGTTCCTCTGCAAAGAGGATAAGTGGGGTCAAACTCACGCTTTCGACTGGATCTGGGAGCAGGACGTTTTCGGGGATTGGCAAAAGGTAGAGAAAGTCTACCTCGAGCAATTTCGAGCGCTCGTCTTCCCTAGAGGCACGGAGGGCACGCAGTTTGTGCTCAACCACTGCCCACTCAACCCGTGGGCGATTGAGAAACTTCGGGACTGGGGATGGCGTTTCGCTACCCCGCTCGAGAACTTCGAGGTAAGCAACCTCGATCTCGATCAGAAGCTCGAGTTTCTCTTTCCGCTGCTCTTGGATCTGGCTACCTCCAGGTTCCATACTGAGTGGCAAGACGGTCTCTCTCTACTGCTTGAGAAAGCATTAGGTGAAATGGTCTCGAGCAGTACGATCAATTTGTTGGTGCGGCTTGAGGCAGTCGCTTTTGACCTTGTATCGAAATTCTTCAAAAAGAAGAAGGATGATACCGTCTCTATGGACGACGAGGAGAGTGGCTACGGTGCTACTTTATTCGTCAGTAAGCGCGAAGAAGGCGACGATGATCAGTGCGTCGCCATGGTAGACGGAGGGTTTGATCCCGTCTACCTCAGAAGTGGGCAGTGGGATCCCGCCTATAAAGGGTTGGATCTCATTGATGATCCGAAGTCCAAAGAGCGGGACTTTCCCCGCAATTTCGGCTTCGACGAGGCGACCGATTTCGGTCATCTCGCGGCAAGTCTGGCTCGAGCAATCCGCGAGCCTTCCAGTGGGCAAAATCGTCCACGGTCGCGGCGTAAAGTCGCATAACATTTTTGGAGCCTGCGGGCTCCTCTTTTTTTTGTTTAGTTGGACTGATTGATTCGGTCTCGAGCTTCAAAAAACGCTTCCCTGGCCTGCTCGCCCACCGTGGGATAAGGCAGCGGCATCCCATCTGGATTGTATAAAAACAAGTATCCACCGTCTTTCAGGTGGAACTTTAAATCCTCGAGGTAAGGCAGTATCTCGAGATGAGCATAGACGATCATGGACTCGAGCTGAGCGCTCTCACAGCAGCCACTTCGCTGAAAATAAATCAGTTCAGAGCACGAAAAAACCTTTTTCTCGCGCATAAATTCAGCTTGCACTTCCTGCAATAAGGCCTCGCGGTGCGCGAAAATCCAAGGGGTTCCTTGCTCATGCCAGTCCTCTTCCTCGAGCAAAGCTTTGAGTTGCTCGAGGGTAAGAGTAGGATCATCGAAGAAATACCCCAGGGTTAAGTCGACAGGGTACCGCTCGAGCCAAGCTTGCAAGGTCTGGCGGTCTGCAAGCTCTGCTGCAAAGTGGCTTTTGAGCGCTTGATAATAGGCTTCCACCACCGAATGGTATTCATCCCCTTTGCCTTGCCACAATTCTTTGAGCGCGTATTCGCTATCGACCGCTAGCCGCTTAAGCATTGCTTTTCCCGAGTCCGTCTCGAGCCACTCAAGCAGGGCCGCCCCTTGGGGAATCTCTGGATCATGTTCTGGATCATCACCCTGCCCCATCTCCCATTCCTCAAAGGGGGCAATTTCCCGCTGCATTTCTTCCTCGCCCCTTGGCTCAAAGGGTGGGTGCAGATCCGCTGAAGAATAAAATTCTGGCTCTTCCCACGTCTCATTTTTTTCAGCGAAAGGGGTGCCAAGTTGATCATGGTATTCGGCAAACATCAATTCAGTGCCATCAGAAAACGGTTCTGAGAGATCCTTGGGTTCTTGATCGTTTAAATCAAAATCTTCCTCCTCTTCTTGATACGGAAATTGAGCTTGATCAGCATTACGTAGGATGTGGGTGATCTTTAAGAATTGCTCGAGGCTGATTTTAGGATTGCCTACCAAACGCTCGAGCATCTCGTCGATCAAGCGTTGATCCAGCCAACTCTTTTGAATGTCGCGTTCGATTAGGAGGTCTAGCACTGGATTTGCTCGAGTCAGGTGCTTTTTCAGTCGTTCGTGATAAAGATCAGTCACGGTAGGCGCAGACAAATAGACGTTGTAATCCAAGTCTTCAGCGCTTCTCTGCGCTCCATTAAGCCCCAGCAGAAAGTCCATCAGTGGAACGGTGCCCTCAGGACGCTCCACTTGGCTGGGCCAGATGGGGCGAAAGGCGCCAGAAAGAATACTCGGTCAATCATCAAGCTGAGCGATCAGGCACCCAAGATAAGAGTCCGGCAGTTGTCGGCAAGTAGTTTAAGTTGTCGCCGTTCCCTCTGAACGATTCCCTTCATTCACAAACATACGGAGAAGCAGTCTTGCTCGGGTGATAGCGCCTCTATATGCACAACCCGGGCGATCGAG
>JANYFS010000418.1 GCA_025359705.1 Deinococcales bacterium
TGCAATTTGCCCAATTCATTTTGGGCCTGCACACTGCGCCCCTCGAGCGCCTGAAGCACTTTTTGCTCCGCCAGTTGCCCTTCCAAGAGGTCGCGCTGCCCCCGCCCCGCCTCGAGCTGGCTTTTGACGTGTTGCAATTGCTCCTCGAGCTGCCCGCGCACCTCCAAAGTCACAGTGGCGTATTCGGTGTCCAGCAAGTGCGAAATATTTTTTTGTTCATTCTCGAGCGCCCTGGCTTTGCTCGAGGCCCAAGCGTGCATTTTGCTGAAATGCTCGAGTCCAATGAGGTTCCCCAGCAGTTCTTGGCGCACCTTGCCCGTGCCGCGCAAAAAGCCATCAAACTCGCCCTGCGGCAGCAAAATGGCCCGTTTAAACGAATCAAAAGACAAACCCAAAACCTTCTCGATCTCGGCCTGCACATCTTTTTTCTTATGATCGCTAGAGACCGCCCCGCCCTTCAAGCGGTTAAAGCGCATCTCATTTTGGGATTGTTTGCGCCCCCTCGAGCGCACCACTTGAAAATGTTCCCCCCCCGATTCAAACTGCAAATCCACCACCAAGCGAGCCTCCCCACTGCTGATCAACACATCCAGCCCCTTGGCCCCCAGCCGTGGGGTTTGCCCATACAAAGCAAAGCAAATTGCGTCTAGCAAACTGGATTTCCCACTTCCGGTCTGCCCCTCGATGGCATACAGCTCGAGCGAATCAAACTCGAGGGTGGTGGGGTCTTTGAAGCAGGTAAAGCCTGTGAGTTGCAGTTTTAGGGGGCGCATGGGGGTTCCTTTTTATGAGGGTGGGGTCGCTACGCTCGAGGGCGGGAGGGCGAGAAAAAGATGGAAAGTTAGTAGGAATTATTGTTTTGTCGTTTCTCG
Organism: Deinococcales bacterium; assembly: GCA_025359705.1. Lineage (GTDB taxonomy): Bacteria > Deinococcota > Deinococci > Deinococcales > Deinococcaceae > JACMOA01. Next base: position 873 of record JANYFS010000418.1, read on the forward strand.
TTTTGTCGTTTCTCGTTTTGTCGTTTTCTCGAGCGCTACTCGCTCTCAATCTTCACCCCGCACCGCCAAATCCGCCTCGAGGAAGGCTTTTCTCACATTCTCAGGCAAATCCCCCGAGCGCTTTTCGTGGTAGTAGCGCTCGAATAGCTCGAGGGAAGACAAATTTTTGCGCTCGACTTGGCTGGGCATGAAGGCTTCTTCTACCCGCTCGAGTTCGACCTTTAGGGTTTGGGGTAGCGCGGTTAAAATGCGGTCGCGCAACCCCGCTACCGCCGCCCCCGCAGGAACCCGCACCACAATTTTTAGGTGGCCCTTAAACCCCTCCAGCGCGACCAGTTCACGGTCTAAATGCTCGAGGTTGACCCGCACTTGCTTGAGCGGGGTTCCGCTCGAGAGGGGGATTTTATGCACCTTGGCAGGGCGACCAGGCTCGAGTTCGACCAGGCGCACGCTTTTTTCGTCGCCCGCTTCGCCAAAGTCCAGTTGAATGGGGCTACCCGCATAATAGGCCAGCGGCGAATCGCAAAGCTGCTGGGCTTTATGAATATGCCCCAAAGCTACATATTGAGCGCTGGTCGGCAAGTTGCTCACGGGAATCACATAGGCATTTTCCATATCAAATTTAAAACTGCTTTCACTACCGCTATTGATCGCGCCTTGTACTGTGGTGTGCATCATCAGCACATTCACCGCATCCGCCGAAAAACCACTGGTGATTAACCTCATAAAAAATTGCATTCCTTCTTGAAACTTCATACGCCATTGGGCCACATCCGCACCCGCAAGATCGGCCCCTTTAATCATCAGGCGTTCGGATAAAAAAGGTAGGGCTGCCACTTTCAGTTCAGTGCCATCTTTGGCAATAATACTGCGAACCCCTGCCAGAGGCTGCTGCGGATTAAAATCCGATACCATTTGTGCGCCCACCCAGCCCAGCAAACCCGAAATACTGGCAAGCCTGCGGCTCGAGTCGTGGTTTCCTGCGATGGATACACTGGGAATGCCTTTTTCCTTGAGGCTTAGATAAAATTCAAAAACCGCTTGCTCCGCGTCCGCCTTGGGGTGGGCGCTATCGAAGAGATCGCCCGCCACCAGCACCGCATCCACCTTTTCCGATTCGGCAAGGTTGGCAATTTCGTGTAGCGCCGCCCGAATTTCGGGGGTGCGGCTGACCCCCGCTAAGCTGCGGCCCGCGTGAAAATCGCCTGTATGAAGGATTCGCATATGTATAGAGCATAGCAGCAGGGGGCAGAGCGGTACAATCGCCGCTCGAGGGCGATACACACATCCCCACACATTCCCACAAAAATCAGTGCAAAATATTTCAATGTGAACTTTTCGGCAAAGTAAGCGAAAACACGCAGAAAAACTAAGGTTTGCTTAAACTTTTATGAAGGGAGTTGGACTTGAAGATTTTGATTACAGGTGGAACAGGTTTTTTGGGAAGGTATCTTGCTGAGCAATTGCTCGAGCAAGGCCAGCAAATAACCTTGCTGGGTCGAGATTTTTCCAAAGTGCAACATTTATTATATGCAGGAGCCAAGCCTTTACACTGCGATTTACGCAACCGTGAAAAAGTGATAGCGGCCTGCCAAGGTATGGAAGTGGTCTGCCATGTGGGGGCGCTAACGAGCGCATGGGGTTCTGCCAAAAGCTATTGGGATACCAATATGGAAGGCACTCGAGCGGTTTTGGATGGTTGCTTGCAGCACGGAGTACGCAGATTGGTACACGTCTCGAGTCCCAGTGTGGTTTTTGATGGGCGCAGCCACTTTATGACCAACGAGGATCTGCCCTATCCCACTCGGTTGCTCTCTCACTATGCCGAAAGTAAAAAAGCCGCCGAGGAGCTGGTTTTGGGTTCGCGCAGTTTGCTCGAGGTGTTGGTGTTGCGCCCCAAAGCCTTGTATGGGCGGGGCGATCAAACCATGATGCCCCACATCATTCGGGCCGCTCAAGCAGGGCGGTTGCCACAAATTGGCGATGGCAACAACCAAGTGGATCTAACCCATGTCGAAGATGCGGCACGAGCCTTGGCTTTGGCGGCGCGGTGCCGGATGCCCAGCCGCTTACTGCCGATTTACACCATCACGGGCGGCGAGCATCCCAAAATCTGGCGGGTGATCCGCCAAGCCCTCGAGATCCATAAAGTCTCCACCAAACTGCGCCACATCCCGCTCGAGGTGATGCTGCCGTTAGCCTACGTCATGGAGAAAATCGCTCGAGTCACCGGCAAAGAACCCTTGCTCACCCCCTACACTACCTTGCTGCTGTCCCGAACCCAAACCTACGACATCTCGAGGGCCGCCACCGATCTGGGCTACATCCCCAGAGTCTCACTTGAGGAAGGGTTGAAACGCACTTTTTCCGAACCGATGGTTACGGTGTATTGAAGAGGGTAAGAGGATAAGAAAAAATGTAGTTTTTTGCGCTCAATATAAATAAAACTTCCCTCGAGCTAATAACCTTTAGTAACAAATAACGAATAACAAATAACAAATAACAAATAACAAATAACCCTAAACCAAACGCTCCCAATGGGTACTGGGCAATTGCCACATCACTTCGGTGAGGTAGTTTTGAGCATGGTCGGTGTTCCAAGGGCCGCGTATATACTGCTCCCGAATGTGATATTCGTCGTATAGCACTTCTTCGGGGGCAAAACCTTTGCCGCGCAAAAAGCGGGCAATCACTTCGTGACAACCCAAAACATAGCGGTAGTCTCCTGTGTGAACCGTGCTGATAAAGTGGCCTCCAGCTAAGGTTTTAAAGCGAACCCGTCCC
>JANYFS010000423.1 GCA_025359705.1 Deinococcales bacterium
CACCGCCGCCCCTCGCTCGAGGGCTGCCTTGGTGCTGGGTAGCCCCGCCAAACCAGGAATCGCCCCCACCACCACCTCACCAAATTGGGCCACCTCGCAGGGATCGTCAGACACTTTGGTATTTGGAAAAGAAACCGCAAAACGCGCTTTGGCCTCGAGGTATTTCTCGCTCGAGACACTGACCACAGCAGGTTTGAACGCTTTGATTTGGGCCTCGAGCAGATCTAAATTGTTGCCCGCAGCCAGTGCAACCACGCTGTAGCCGCGAATTTGGGCAATCTCGAGGGTTTGGGTTCCAATCGAGCCTGTGGAACCAAGGATGGATAGGGTGGTGGGTATGGTCATGCTGGGTTTTCCTTTTTGGTAGATTTCAGACCCTCGAGCGGTGATGGATCAGATAGCTTTTCTTAGTCTACTTTTCTGCAACACCACAGCAAAGCCAAAAGCCTTGGTATTGCAGCCTCGAGTGGAGATTTTAGGGCGTTGCTTGAGGGTTCTGATACCGATGTCTCATGAAAATTTGCTAGCCTGTAAAGGTCGAGCGGGTCAAATGACCGTGTGGTATAGCGCGGTAATGTCCACAATTAAGACGGATCACCACTTTGATCGAAAGGCGGATCAGGTTGATCATAGGAGACTGACATCATGGCAAAGACTAATGTGGGTAAATATGAACGCGCTGCTTCTGGAGCGGCTGGAGGTCTTTTTCTATTGCTAGGTCTACGCAAGCGCGGATTTTTTGGATTGTTGATGGCAGCATTGGGCGGCTTGCTGGTGTACCGAGGCGCAACGGGAAACAGTTTTCTATATCAAGCCCTAGACATCAATACCGCTGGCGATGAAGCCACCAGTGGCTCGAGCGTCGAATATAAATCCATTTTTGTGGAAGATTCGGTCAATATAAATAAACCTGCCCAAGAGCTGTACGCTTTTTGGCGCAATTTTGAAAACCTGCCCCGCATCATGAGCCACCTCGAGCAAGTCAAAATCCTTGACGAGCGCACTTCGCATTGGGTCGCCAAAGCCCCACTGGGTATGAATGTGGAGTGGGATGCCGAGCTGGTTTACGACAAGCCAGGCGAGCGCATCGGTTGGCGCTCCAAAGCAGGCGCAGATGTGGACAACGCGGGCAGTGTACATTTTGAAAGCCTGCCTGACGGTTCCACTCGAGTGAATGTGGCCCTGTCGTACCGCCCACCTGCGGGCGCACTGGGCGCAGCCGTAGCTAAACTCTTGGGCGAAGAACCCAGCGTGCAAATTGCCGACGACTTGCAACGCTTCAAGCGAAGTATGGAAGGCTCGAGCGCATCTTTGGGCCTGAGTGGAACCCCTGCCACTGCTTAATTTGAGTTGATGGGGTGTCGTGGTATAGGCCGCATAGGTGGGCGCTGAGTGCGCCTGCCTTTTTTTGTGGTTTTTTGAACAGGTTCACTTGCCCATAATCTCGAGCTGAGCAATTTTAACACTGTTTTGAGTGTATGTTGAGTGCATTTTATTGCAAAAAATACTTTTACTAAGCGCAGTATAAATAGATTGTGTTTTTATTCACAAATATAACCAATATAAAATTTTTTGATCAAAATATTGGTTTAAAACTTATTAAAATAGCCGTTCAGAGAGTATTTTTGGGACTGAGATAAAAATAATTAGTATACTTTTATTTTACAAATAAAGCGTTTACAAAAAAACTAGATTCAGTAGTTCAAAAAAAATGCAACCTGCTTGGCATTGAATGTGGGTTTGATAGGTGCCAAAAGCATTGCAATTTCGTGACGAATATCTTATACTTTTCACATGCTCAACCAACGTCCAAGGCGCTCCCCCCCCCAACTTCCTGTTTTGTATGCCGAAGACATGCGGAAAGGGTCAAAATTACGGCTATTGATCTCTACGCACCTGCGGGTTAATCCGATTGTCACCCTCATCGACGAGCTTCCCGATCACTATTGGCGGGTTCGATATGAAGACGGTGGGCGTGATGTGGTGCATGTTAGCTATTTTGTGAGTTTGCCCCTCGAGCGCAATATGGTTTTGAAGTAAATATTCCCAAACTAAATATAAAAACACCCGCCTAGCACTCGAGCGGGTGTTTTTTGTGTTGTGCCTCGTTCTGTATAGCATGTCGAGGTATTTTAACTTTGCTGTAGCTTCGGATTTTGCATTCGGATTTTGCAGGGGATATAGGTAATTTGTAGGTCGTTTGAGCTTTAGATTTCGCGTACTGGGTGGGTTTCAAACCCACCCCTACCTAATTTCTTCATCTTAAATCCAGAGAAAACTTGTGGTGAACGACGAAAAACGAATCACCTAAGCACTTTTCAATTTACTTGTCCACGTTTTTCTAAACTTGGCAACTTTGGGCGCAACCACCATCATACAGTAGCCTTGGCCTGGGTTTTGTTTGAAATACTCTTGGTGATAATCTTCGGAGGGATAAAAAGTCTCGAGGGGTTTGATTTCGGTGACAATTGGGCGCTCCCACAGAGCAGCGGCCTCGAGCTTGGCCTGTTCTGCGGCTTCTTGCTGGGCGGGACTGTTGGTGAAAATGCAGGAACGATAAGAGCTTCCAATGTCGTTGCCTTGACGGTTTAGGGTGGTGGGATCGTGGATGCTGAAAAAGATTTGTAGAATCTCGGCGGTGCTGATCTGCTGCGGATCGAACTTAATTTGAACCACTTCGGCGTGGCCTGTGGTTTCGCTGCATACCAGTTTGTAGGTGGGATTGAGGGTATGCCCGCCCGCGTATCCCGAAACCACATCGGTCACGCCTTGCACCTCGTCGTACACTGCTTCGATGCACCAAAAACAGCCGCCGCCCAAGATAATGGTTTCTGATGTGTTGGTTTCTGATGTGCTGGTTTCTAAATTTACGTTGACTTCACTCATTTTTTGCTCCTTCGATGTGTCCATGTGGCAATGAAACCGTGAAAGAAACTTTATCCACGCCGTTCCACTCGTAACCATCGGGGTTCCAATGCACATCCCCCTCGAGCGGTTGGGTACGTCCCATTTCATCGGTGGCTCTGCTCCACACCTGATGTACGCTGCTGGGAAGGGCTAGGTTCAAATGCCAATGCACCCAACCGTAAGGCTGCGAACTTTGCTCGAGCATGGTCTGTTGCCAGCTTTCCCCCAAATCTACCGAGATTTCCACCGTTTGAATGGGGCTTTTACCATCATTCCAAGCCACCCCCGAAATTGCCAGATCGGGGGTGCAATTTTCTCCCTCGAGCGGCGAC
>JANYFS010000431.1 GCA_025359705.1 Deinococcales bacterium
CGTTATTCGTAACAACAGGCTCGAGCAAAAGTATTTCCAACTTTTTAGGGTTTCGACACAAACTCAAAGCCATTCATTAAAACGAAAAACGAAAAACTCAAAACGAATAACGAATAACTGATTTACAACTTAATATCGAAACCAATCGTATCGCGTACCAATTTACCCATATAGGCTTTGGCATCGCTTTGATCGCTCGAGAAGGCATCTTTGAGGCTGGGAATGGGCAACAAAATGGGCAAATCGCGCCCACGCATGGCCCGTTCCACCGCTTTGGCGGGGTCGGCAATCAGGCTCGAGTCTATGGCAACCAAACCATAGTTCTCGGGAGATGTGACCAGGCGCTCGAGTTCTTTTACAGCGGTGTCTACGGTGGCTTGCACCACTTCCACACCTGCCAAGCGAAAACCCGTTGCGGTTTCGGAGTCGGCTAAAACCACCATCTTAGGCATTTCCCAACTCCTTACGCAGACTTTCTATCGGAACCCCGTAGAACTTTCCACGACCAATCAAACGCAGTTTGGCAATCTCGATTTCCTTGCGGCGCAAGAATTCGGCTGCCACACCTGGCCCGAGGGTGTCGGAGAGGGCCGCGTTGCTGGCGGCTTCGTCCATCAGCTTGCGGGAGATCAAATCGGCTTCCTCGAGGGTGGGGGCTTCAAAAACGGGGGCAAGTATGGCGGTAGCGGCGGTGACATCGCCACCTGCTAGGCGCACAAATTCGCTTTCGTTGAGGTTGCCGCCTTCCACAAAGAAACGGCCTGGGTTGGCCTGACCTTTGATCTGACGGGCGCTGAAGGCGTTGCGGAGGTCGATTTCGCGGCCCAACAAGCGCTTCAGGCTGTTGCTTTTAGCGCTCGAGCGTGCCCAAGCGTAAAAGCCTTTGTCCAAGCTGACTTCAAAGTCCATCGCATCGTTGGAGGCGGCAAAGGCTTGCGCCGCGTCGCGGAAAATGCGGCCCAAAGGCACACCCGCCGCCGACAACGTGGTGGCAGCAGCCAACAGATCGCTCGAGGAGGAGGCCGCTTTCAGCACTTCAAAGGGGAAGGTTCCCCCAGGAATCAAGGCTTCGGTGATGGCTTCGCTCGAGCGGCCCTTCATGATGCCCCGTGCTAGGGTTTTGAGGTTGATCAAGTCCCACTTGGCAACCACCACCCCCAACTCTTGAGCGGATTCACCTTTGCCAAAGGAATGAACCTTTTGAGCAAGGCGGTGAAAATTTCGTGATAAAGCCGCGTCCAACTCGTTCAGACCGCTGTTTTGCGAAGTGGAATCGCGCAGATCTTCGGCAAGGCTGCCCTCGGAGAGCAGGCGCAGAAATTCCGCATAGGACGTACTGCTCAGCAACTCGTCGAAGCTGCGTTCGGTGATCAGTTCGGTACGCATGACCCGAATCCGACCATTGATGTAGGCATAGTCGTTTGCCATATCACTCGCTCAATATTTTGGCGATGGCAGGGGCAAGGCTTTCGCGTACCCGCTCGAGGCGACCCAACAAGGTATTGCTGATGCCGCTACGTCCACCCATACCGACCAAGCGCACCCCTGTTTCGATGTTGGGGTTGCCACGCACAGGCGCGGTGATCCCCGCAGACACCATGGCAGTTTGGGCCACTGCGATGTCGTTGGGGTTGACTTCGACTGCTTCCACTTCTCCGATCATTTTCTTGGCCTCGAGTGCCAATGATGTGAGGATGCGGGGATAAGCTGCCGCACGGGTAAAGGCTTTCATGCGAGCAGTAGCATCGGTGAAGGCGCGGTTCATGCCACTTTCGGCGGCGGAAAGGCGCAGGGCGGAAGCCTCGAGGTTGGCTGCGGATTTGGCCCGCACCAAGCCCGCAGCTAAGTTGCTCTCGAGCGCACGTTTCCGACTCTCGAGCAGACTGGCGGCCTCTTCTCTGGCTTGATTTACGATGGAAGTCGCTTGCTCGAGCGCGGCTTTTTGAATGGCCTCGATCTCGGCTTGCGCTTCATTTTTGAGCATTGTACTTAAGTCAGCCATAATTTCTCCAGAATTAAGTGATGAGCGATTAGCGATGAACCCTTATTTATTTAATCGTGTTCGTTTGATTCTTAAAAAGGGTACTTGCTTTGGGGTTGAAGGTAACTCGAGGGGATGTTCACTATTTTTACCTCAAATGACCTACCAATCGCTCGGCTAATCGCCAGTTCCCTTACTTCAGCAAGAAGAAGCCGACGAATCCGAAGATAACCAAGGTTTCAGGCAATACGAACCAGATCAACATGGCACCGAATTTGTCGGGGCGCTCGGCAACCACACCTGCGGCGGCTGCACCAATCGGGCCTTGGGCCAAACCGGTACCGACTGCACCCAAACCAAGGGCCAAACCCGCACCGATGGCTTTAAGGCCCACCGTGGTATCCGCAACAGCGGCGGTGGTGGCAGCTTCTTGGGCGAGGGCGACGGAAGCGAGGGCAAAGATGGCAAGTACAGAAAAGAGCTTTTTCAACATTGTGTTATCCTCCGAAAGATAGGTGTACTGCATGTTTTTATACTGCTCAGGTATTGCTTTTGGTGTTGCTTTTGGTGTTGCTTTTGGTGCTGCTTTTGGTGTTGCTTTTGGTGTGACGTGATTACTTTTTGGTTACAGATCGCTGCCCAATCTTTCACGGATAACGAAAAACGCATAACGAACTACACACCCAAACTTACTTCTGGCTCGAGCTTTTGAACGGTTGATACTTTGGCCCCGTTTCGCTATAAAAGCCAGTGGGGTTGAGAAACTCGAGGTAATGTAAACGCAAAGGCTGCATGACGTGACCGATTAAGGTTAAAGCCAAGGCCAAAGTGTGAACAAACAGCGAAATGATGATCCCGATAATCGCACCGAAGAAACCATAGCTGGTTGCTAGCCCCCAACCGAGGTCGGTTGCCAGTTTTGCCAAAATTGCTGAAGCCAAACCAACTGCGAACAAACGGCTAAAGCTAATGATGTTGCCACCCTGCGATAAAATCTCGATGACCATGATGGGCATTTTGGCTTTAACTGCGCCCACCAAAAAGACCAAACCACCTGCGATGGCTAAGATCGAAATGAGCGGATTATCCAAGTTTTTGCTGAGGAAACCGTAGGAAAAGAAGATCAGTCCAAACAGACCGCCCAACATGCCAATGGCTTCCCACAAATGATGTTCATGTTTGTGCTTAAGGCTAAGCTGAACTTTGAGACCCCAAGACCAGAACAAGTAAATCATCCCAATCACCAAGCAAATCAACATGATGGTGTTGGCGAAGGCGGGATCGAGGCGGGGGAACAAAATGGGAATCAAACCTTTACCGTGTTCGTCTTGGAACAAACCGATATGCTCACCCAAACTGCCCATCAATTCGCCGGTCAGGAAGCCCCAAATGATGCCCCAGATGCTCATAACCGTGATCACAAAGCCGACTTGTTTGAGGGTTTTAGGATCGAGGGTGATGCCGAGCAGCCCGATGGTCAGACTTTCACCTTTTTTGGCTTGGCTAGTCATCCACAGCGCGAGCGCCAAGAAAAGCCCGCCAAGCGCCATATCTGCGATGATAAAACCGAAGAACAAAGGGAAAAATGCGGCGACCACCCAAGTGGGATCGAAGGTTCCGTAGCGGGGGGGTGCCGAAATACCCAACAAAAACTCGAAGTTGCTGACGTAGCTCGAGTTGCTGAGTTTGACAGGAATTTTTTCGGCGTGATGCTCGTCGGCATCGTGCATTTCGTAGACCACGCTTTGGGCGTATGGCTCGAGCGCAGCGGTGAACGCGGGAACGCTCTCGAGGGGAATGAATCCCTTGATGGCGAAACCGAATTTACCGCGCACACCCATGCTTTGGGCCTCAAAAATACCAATGCGGTCTTTGAGTTCGTTGCGGATGGCCCCCAGTTTGGCTCCGTGGGTACGGCCCAAAGTCTCGAGGTTTTGGCGCACGGTGGAGACTTCGCTGGGGCCACTGATGGCGATACCGTTTAGCTCTTTGGCAGCGTCTTGCAGGGGCATTCCATCAAACCGACCAGGCAGGCGCAGTTCGCCCACCCTTGCCTTGGACAAGGCGGCCCGTGCGGTGTCGCGCTCGGTGGCTTTGACCGCCACCATACCTACGGTCAGGTCGCCCATCGCGCTGGTCTCGAGGGTAAAACGGTCTGCCAAAGCCGCCGACAAACTGCTTTTTAGAGCCTCGAGGGTTTCGGCTTTGTCTAAAGTAAAAGGCAGCAAAGCCACTCTTTTGCTGTATTCCAAGCCGTCTGACATGTTGGCGAGCTGAGTGACCACCCCTTTGAAACTGGTGGCAAGTTGTAGGTCAGATTCGACCACACCGCGCCGTGTGGCTAGGGTATTGGACTCGAGGGCAATTTTTTCTACCGTCGAAGCCCATTCGGATTCAATCGGTGCGGTTCCTGCCAACACACTTTGCGCCCCGATCTCTGCCAGGGTGGACTCGGTACGGGCCAGGAGGCGCTCGAGGGAACGGCGCTGCTCGGTGTCAGCGCCTGGGGCGTTGCCCCCCACCAACTCGGGGGCTTCTTTGGCTACGCTGTTCAGATCCATCGGCTCGAGGTGAAGTACGCCCGCACCTTGTAGGGCGCTGACAATACCTTGGGCCTCGGCTTTGCGTCCGACCAGCAGCACTTCTTGCATCTTGGCAATCACAGTAGGTTCACCTTGGGTTGACCTCCCTTATGTGGGAGCTACCGCTTTGAGAATGATCTGTACCGCCTGGGCGACCCGCTCGTCGGCTTTGCTTTTGAGCAACTCCACTTCGCTTTGCACTTTGGTGCGGCTTTCGCTGGAAATCACCGCAACTGCACCCTCGAGTTTGCGCTCATATTCGGCTTCCAGGCTTTTGGCCTGGGCCTGAGCATTGGCTAAAATTCCCGCTGCTTCGGCTTTGGCGGACTCGAGCGTACGAGCGGCCTCGGCTTTGGCTTCTGCGATCTGTCCCTCGAGGGCTTTTTCGCTGCGGGCCAACTCTGCCAGCATCTTGCTTCCGGTTTCCAAGTTCTCCCCCTTATATCGTTACTTCCTAAAACCAACTTCTTTTAACCAAACTGCTTAAACTTCCCTACACAAGTTGGCGGTGTCCGAAGAACCAACCCCAAAGTGGGGAAGTGTCCTGGGCACCGTGAGTAAGAGTCTTAAAAATAGACCCAAATTCCGATTGGCAAGCCTGTTGGCGAGATGCAACCTTTCTATAGCTCGGTAATAGTGTAACACAGCAGTTTTCCCAGTGTAAACCGCCCTAGCTGACATGGGGTTTTATCTCACCGAAACACACATTCCCTTGCCTCGAGTGGCTCTGGCTCGAGTACGAATGTCCTGTAGGAGCAGGTGAGTCGCTGCGCGAGAGGGCGAGAGGAAAACTCGAGGGTAAGAGGATAAGAGTGTAAGAAAAAGATTATGTGACTCGAGGGCTTTTCCTTACAAATAACAAATAACGAATAACAAAACCCTACTTTGGCAACTCGCTGGGAATGCCAATAAAATTCCGAATCCCCCGTGCAATCCCTAGGGCAATCCGCTCGAGGTAGGCATCATTACGTAAATTTTCGCCGTCTACAGGGTGGCTGGTGAAGCCGATTTCCACCAAGCTAGCCGGGACTTCCGAATTGCGGAGTACCGCAAGGTTGGCATTTCGTACCCCTCTGGCGAAACTGCCTGTTAGGTTTAGCATTTCGGTGTTCAAACTTTCGGCAAGGTGTTTGCTTTCTACATTGTTGGAATACCAAAAGGTCTCGAGGCCATAGCCACGCAGGGCGTTGGATTTTTTCAGACTGTTGACATGCACACTGACATACAGATTTTGGGGTGCTTTACCCATCTGCCCGCGCATTTTCAGGTCGGTGACTTTATCGTTGCTTAAAATTTGGTCATCCACTCGAGTCATATTTACGGTGGCCCCCGCCGCCTTGAGCAGATCGCGCACCATTAGGGCCACCTTCAGGGTGGTTTCCTTTTCAATCACCGCGCCAATCGCCCCAGGATCATTGCCGCCGTGTCCGGGGTCTAGCACCATTTGAAAGCCCGTAGGGAACGGCTCGAGGGCCATTTGCTCGAGGGCTAAAGGGGTACGGTTGGCAAAAGCAGGAGACATGTCCAACACCAAGCGGTCATTGGGAGAATCGATGCCGTGTGGAATTGCTAGAACTTTGTATCCTCCATTGTTGTCGCGGATGGGGTAGGCAGTTTTGAGGGTGGCAACCACCCCGCTCGAGGTGTTTTCCATTTTCCAGCTCGAGAGTTCGTTGGAGGTTTTTTCTTCGGAGAGGTTGTGGGCCAGCTTTACCCCGATCAGCTCGAGGCTGAACCCACTGGACTGCGGGGTTACTTTGAGCAAGGTATCTTTGGGCAAATCAAAAACCAAACGGGTGTAGCCCGCATAAACCCCCACTCGAGGGGCCGAGATTTGGTTTCCTAAAATCTCGGGAATGTTTTTCCAAGACAGCGGTTTGACCACTACAGGCGGTGCGACGGGTTCGTTGGGCAATACGATTTGATTGGGGTCATCCACCAGATCTTGGGCCAAGGCCGCGCAAGGTAAGGTTAGGGCTAGGGTCGTGCCGCACAACACTAAGACTCGAGAATGCTTGCGGAAATATGCACCATAACCCACTAGAGCGTGCCATGTTCTATTTTTGGTTAAGAAATCTGCAAAAAACACCATGCCTGTCAGTCTAATGGCTGGCAAAATGAAAAATACCCTGTAAGAAAGCGGGTTTTTCTCATTTTTTCTCTTATTTGCTCTGATTTGTTTTTATTTGGGTTTGGAATTCAGTTCAACCCAAGTCAACCTCGAAAGCCCCCTCGAGCGCCCAGTCTTGTGGGCTTAAACTGAGGTCTATGACTGATCCCGATACCTCCGAGCATCCCAATTGGCAATCCTTTCAACCCAACCCTGTGCAACCTTGGAAAACCCTCAGCTCGAGTGATGGAATTCCGCAACCACACGGGGTACAGGTGGCCCAAGTCCAAACCCATTTGGGCGAAGAATACCGCTATGTCTACCGCCCCAGAGGGCGCGGCGCGGTTTTTGTGTTGCCGATCACTGCGTCGGGCGAAGTGGTTTTAATTCGCCAGTACCGCTACCCCACCCAGCAAACTTTGCTCGAGGTACCAGCGGGGGCCATCGATGCAGGAGAAATTGCACTGGTGGCAGGAAAACGCGAACTGCTCGAGGAGACGGGCGGGGTTGCGGAGTCGCTCGAGGCGTTGCCCGCCTATTTTGCCTCGCCCAGTTTTAGCGGCTCGGTTTTTTACCCCTTTGTGGCTTGGGATGTGGAAATCTTGCACCCACCGCACCGCGAAGCTACCGAACTGATCGAAACTGTGGTGCTGCCCTTGAGTGAAGTGTATGCCATGCTCGAGCGGGGGGAAATTTTGGATGGCAACGCCTGTTTATTGCTGTTTCATGCCCGAAAGCGCATTTTGGAACGCTTTACTTTTTGACACGTACTGCTTGATAAGTACGTAAATCTCGAGGTGAACCCATGACCCAACTGCAACCCCAAACCCAACCCTCGGCCCCGCCGCCCACTCCCCCTCGAGGCACTTCCACAGGGATGAAATGGCTGGCAGGGTGTTTGATCACTTTGCTGGTGATCTCGCTGGTTATTGCAGGCTTGGTGTGGTGGGCTTTTAACCATTATGTTAAGCCCCTAGCCGATGGTTTTTTGGGTTTGGCACAGCTCGAGCAGTTAGACAAAAACATCAAAAACACTGGCCCCTACACCCCACCCAGCGACGGAAAACTCGAGGGGGCGCAGCTCGAGCGATTTTTGAAGGTGCAAAGTGCCATGAAAAATGCAGTGGGCAACCAATTGCAAGCACTGGAAAGTAAAGCCAAAGCGCTCGAGCAAGGTAGTACAGATCAAAACAATGTAGATATACCCAAATTTCTCGAGGGGTTGGGAGGGTTATTTAAAACAATTGTGAGTGCCAAAGAAGCCCAAGTGCAAAGCTTGAACGACTTGAATATGAAAAAGCTCGAGTATGAATGGATTCGGGATGAAACCTACCGTGCGGTATTGGGCCAAGCCACCAACCAAACGATTAAAAACTTTGAAGGATTCCCCAATTTAAGTGGTAAATCCACACCCTTACCCGCTATTGGTGACGAATCTCTAAAAGCCAACATTGCATTGATTAGCCCACATCAAGATAATTTGCTGAAGAACTATGCTTTGCATACTTTTGGGTTTTAAAATAGGTATGGCTCGAGGGTTATGCTTCGGGTCTTGACTAATCTTGGTTAAATCTGTTTTAAACTCGAGCTATGCCTTACACCCCCATTCTTGCCACGCTCGGTTATTTGATTTCGCAGGATCAGCAAAAAGTGCTGCTGGTACATCGGCATAAGCGGGATTCGGACGATCATTTGGGAAAATATAACGGGCTAGGCGGCAAGCTCGAGCCGCTCGAGGACGTGGTTTCGGGGTTGCGCCGTGAGTTTCTCGAGGAGGCGGGAATTGTATTGACGGGGATCACTTTGCGCGGAACCATCAACTGGCCTGGCTTTGGTAAAGCGGGTCAGGATTGGTTTGGTTTTGTGTTTGTGGCAACGGGTTACACGGGCGAAATTACTTTTGAAAATGAAGAAGGCACGCTCGAGTGGGTGGAAATCTCTAAACTGTTGGCGGGGGAATACCCGCTGTGGGAAGGGGATAAACACTTTTTGCCCTTGGTGTTCGATACAGACCCTCGAGTGTTTTCGGGGGTGATGCCCTACCAAGATGGCAAACTGCTTTCGTGGTCATACTCGAGGTAAACGGACGACGGACAATGTTTTTAGACTTGACCCATTGCCCTCGAGGGGATAGAGTGAGAGCGATGAAATTGGCCTCGCACATTTGCAACATCATGATTACTCCCTAGGGCGACGAATCTTAAAACGATTTGTCGCCTTAACCTACCGAATCCACGGTAGGTTTTATTTTTGGGAAAATCAAAGATGATGCGGGTTTTTAGCCCTCGAGCGCGTACAAAACAAACACGTACAAACAAACAAGACAACAGGTTAAAAGGAGCAAAAATGAAGATTGCAATTGTAGGAGCAACAGGCGCGGTGGGTCATGAGTTTTTGGGGGTTCTCGAGCGGTCTGCTTTGAAGTTTGATGAATTGCTGCTCTATGCCAGCTCGCGCAGCGCAGGCAGCCAGCTCGAGTTTCGGGGCGAAAAACTTACCGTGCAGGTGATGCCCGAAGACCATATTCCCGCCGAAGTGGTGCTGGCAAGTGCGGGCGGCAGCATCTCTAAAGCCTTTGCCCCCAACTGGGCCAAAAATGGCAGCTTGGTGATCGATAATTCTTCAGCTTTCCGTTACGAAGATAGCGTCCCACTGGTGGTTCCCGAGGTCAACGGTGAGGCGGCGTTTAACCATCAGGGCATCATCGCCAACCCCAATTGCACCACGGCTATTGCGGTGGTGGCTCTCTATCCTTTGCATCAGGCATTTGGCATCGAACGGGCCATTGTCAGCACCTATCAGTCCACTTCGGGGGCGGGGGCCAAGGGCATGACCGAACTCGAGGTGCAGACTCACCGTGTGTTGCACGGCGAAAAAGCCGAGAACGAAGTATTCGCGCATCCGATTCCCTTTAATTTGATCCCGCACATCGACAGCTTCCAAGAAAACGGCTTTACCAAAGAAGAAATGAAAGTGGTCTGGGAAACCCGCAAAATCATGGGCCTGCCCCACCTGCGGGTTTCCTGTACCGCCGTGCGGGTACCAATCTTGCGGGCGCACAGCGAAGCCATCACCCTCGAGCTAAGCCGCCCTGCCACCCCCGAAGCGGCAAGAGACGTGCTGCGGGCTGCCAAAGGTGTGCAAGTGGTGGACGACGTAGCCAACAACCTCTACCCCATGCCCCTGACCTCGAGTGGCAAGTGGGATGTTGAAGTGGGACGCATCCGCTCGAGCCTGGTGTTTGATGGTGGTTTGGACATTTTTGTATCGGGAGATCAGTTGCTGAAAGGCGCGGCCCTGAATGCGGTGCAAATCGCTGAATATTTGCAGCTACACGGCAAACTCTAAATTTGATGTTTCCAAGGTGAACCCCATGCAGAAACCCCAAAAATACCTGCTCCATCTCCACAACCTCGAGCCAAGTGGTTCCAGTTTCTCCCTCGAGCTGTCCATTGGGATAGATACTCGAATGAAGATCAAAACAGGAACGATTTTGGGCCGAATTACGGTGGAAAACGGCTTGTATTGTGGGGTTTTTAAATGTGTAGCGGCACGGAACTTGGGTTTGCGCTCGAGCCTAGAGTACCTTTTTTTGCACGGATCTTTTGAAGTCTCCCTCGAGGAAGTCTTTGAGGTTGTACCCCATCCAGAACGCTCGCTCGAACTGGTGGGCGTTTAATAGGAGGAAATCATGTTTACCATCCCCGAAACTTTTCCAGAAGCCCTCGAGCGGTTTGAATTGGCACTCATTGAAGCTACTGCTGTTTTTCTACGCTTAAAGGATTTCAAGGAAATTGAAAGTTGGGCCAATACCCCCTATGCTCCAGGAAAATGGACCCGCAAACAGGTTTTGGGCCACCTGATCGACTCGGCAGCCAACAACCACCAGCGTTTTGTACGCGGTCAGCTCGAGGAAAGCCCGCCATTTTGGGGTTACAACCAAGAAGACTGGGTTTCGGTTCAGCACTATTCGGAGCGGCGCTGGGTGGATGTATTCAATTTGTGGAACGTCTACAACCAGCATTTACTTTGGGTGATGCAAAACATTGCCACACTGGACGTGGCTGTCCTCGAGCGGAAATTTGTGGGGCAAACTTACACTTTTGGCGAAGTGGTGCGGGATTATGTACGTCACCTCGAGCATCACCTCGAGCAGATATTTGGGTAGATATTTGGGTAGATATTTGGGTAGATCTCTTCACTTTCCCTCGAGGCAGCTCCAAAAAGACGACCTAAAAAATCAACGACTAAAAAACTCATGTGAATATTTCACGAGAACCCCTCGAGG
>JANYFS010000457.1 GCA_025359705.1 Deinococcales bacterium
ATTTGCCCAACCCGCTTGAGGTTCCTGCCATCAAGGGTCTGAAAGAAGACGGCGAACATAAAGTGTTCCCACCCGATGATGCGGGCGAATTGTCTGCCTTGGCCTTTAAAATCATGTCCGACCCTTACGTGGGCCGCTTGACTTTTGTGCGGATTTATTCGGGAACCCTCAAGACGGGTACCTACGTGCAGAACACCAGCAAAGATCGCCGCGAGCGGGTGGGTCGTTTGCTGAAAATGCACGCCAACCAGCGCGAAGAAGTGCAAGAGTTGCGGGCGGGCGAACTGGGCGCTGTAATCGGTCTCAAAGATGTGGGTACCGGTAACACCCTGATTGGTGAGGATGACGAGTTCGTGGCGCTCGAGTCCATCGAGATCCCTGATCCCGTGATCAAGCTGGCAGTGGAACCCAAAACCAAAGCTGACCAAGAGAAATTGGGTATCGGTCTGCAAAAATTGGCCGAAGAAGATCCTACCTTCCGAGTGGCTACCGACCAAGAAAGCGGTCAGACCACCATTTCGGGAATGGGTGAGCTTCACCTCGAGATTTTGGTGGATCGCCTCAAACGCGAGCATAAAGTGGAAGTCACGGTGGGCGCACCCCAAGTGGCCTACCGCGAAACCATCAGCAAGAATACTCAAGTGGACATGAAGTATGCCAAGCAGTCGGGTGGACGTGGACAATTCGCCCACATCAAACTGCGTGCAGAACCTTTGCCCCCAGGCTCGGGCTTCCAATTTGAAAGCGTTATCGTCGGTGGTACCATCCCCAAAGAATTCATCCCTGCCATTCAAAAAGGTGTGGAGAACTCGCTGGGTTCAGGTCCCTTGCTCGGTTTCCCCGTAGTGGATATGAAAGTCAGCGTCTATGACGGTAGTTACCACGAAGTCGATTCCTCGGCGATGACCTTTGAAATTGCAGGCAGTATGGGTCTGAAAGAAGCCGTGCGTACCGGTGCGCCCCAATTGCTCGAGCCGATCATGCGGGTAGAAGTGACTGTTCCCAAAGACTTTATCGGTGACATCATCGGCGACTTGAACAGCCGCCGTGGACAGATCCAAGGTATGGACTCGAGGGGAAATGCCGAAATCGTCAAAGCCATGGTGCCTTTGTCGGAAATGTTCGGTTACGCTACCACCATGCGCTCGCTGACCCAAGGCCGCGCCAGCTACAGCATGTTTTTTGACCACTATGAAGTGGTTCCCAACAATGTGGCTCAAGCCTTGATGAAGAAGTAAAACCTGTTTTCAGGTTAAAAAAGTTTCAAAATGTTTTGGAAAGGGGAGAGGCTCGAGGGGGTCTCTCTCTTTTTTTTGGCTCGAGGTTTTTCTATCTTTTTCGCTCGAGGGTGGGTTTTGAAAGATTCGCTCGAGCGGATATACTTTCGGTCATGACCAACCCTGCCCCCCTCGAGTACGGCCCCTCCATCACCCTTGAGCAAGCCAAAAAGATCATGGCTGCCGCCGAAACAGAAGCCTCGAGCCAGAATTGGCCTATGGTGATCGCTATTGTGGATAGTGGCGGACACCCCGTCATGCTGCACAAAATGGATCACGCCCAACTGGGCAGCATTGCCATTGCCCAAAGCAAAGCCGAAACTGCCCTGATTTTTAAACGCCCCACCCACCTGTTTGAGCAACTTCTAACAGGCGGAACTCCTATGGGACTGCGCCTGCTGACCATGCCCAATATGACCGCCCTCGAGGGAGGATTCCCGATTATGCACGCGGGCAAAATCATTGGAGCCATCGGGATTTCGGGTATGACTGCGGCTCAGGATAGCCAAGTGGCCCAAGCGGGTTTGAACGCGCTCGAGTAGCATAAAAGGTGAAGTAACAAAACCCCCCTCGAGCCTGTGTTGGATTGGCTCGAGGGGGGTTTTGTTTGGATTAGAGCAAAATAAATTTAGGTGAACGGTTAAGGGTATCTGGGGTTTGATCCAAGATAAATACGCTGGCATTGTTGGTAAACGCTGCAGGCT
This sequence comes from Deinococcales bacterium, assembly GCA_025359705.1. Taxonomy (GTDB): domain Bacteria; phylum Deinococcota; class Deinococci; order Deinococcales; family Deinococcaceae; genus JACMOA01. The sequence goes on from JANYFS010000457.1 coordinate 1,982, forward strand.
TAACATTAACAAAACTCAAGGCACTATTTGCCGAAGAATTCCCAAAAGCCCAATTGAAATCTTTGCTGCTGCTGCTCGAGTTCACATAAACTTGGCGACTTTCCCCAATGGGCAACATGTTCGCACCCAACACCGACAGTTGATCCACTGCCACGTTATAAACATTGACCGTAACTTTACCAGCAACGCTCGAGGTTTCAATAGTTTGGGCAAAGGTAGTCAGCTTGGGTGAGAAACTTCCATTGTCTTGCAAGGCTAAAGTATACTTTTGCCCTGCGCTGACATTGACCTTGCCCACAATAGGCGCAAATCGGCTGCTTTGTGAAAAAACCGTAATACTCTGCTCACCCGTCCCTACTTCGAGGTAACTCGAGGCTGCTTTGCTGTCGATGCCTTGGGCAACCAATTTGGAGTTGACCCATAAGTCAACAAGGCCAGTTTTGTCCCCAATGTTGGCAAGGCGTAACGATGCGGCAGGTGATGCAGTGGTTGATGTTGTCGATGCAGAAGCAGTAGAAACCACGAGTGCGGTTAAGCTGATCAGGGTGAGGCTGATGATGGTTTTGGGGTTCATTTTGAGGTTCATGGTGGTTCTCCTTTTAATCCTGCCGACTTTTTGGTCGGCTGATATCTAGTTTGCCCCCTCGAGCGTAAGGTCTAACCCGAAGTTATCGAAGACTATGTAAAGGCTCGAGTTTGGAATATTGTGTGTTCTGGATATTGTTTTTGCTTGTTTTAATTTGGGATCTGCACAGGATCTTTACAAAAGTCGCCCCAATAACCCCAATACTTAAGGCTGTATGAAGTTGGGTATGAAATTTGGAGTGCATCTTGAGGCTGAACCTTGACAGCTCGAGCGCTCGAGGCTTATGCTTATTTCGGTATTTGGCGAAATACCGAAAGAGGTGTTTACGAACGAAGTCTTCAAAGCACTTTCCGACCCCACCAGGCGCGAGATTTTGCGGTTCTTGCGTGACCGCGAATACACCGCAGGCGAACTGGCAGACCGTTTCCCACTCTCCAAATCCACCTTATCGGGGCATTTTAGTGTGCTGAAAAGTGCCGATCTGATCGAGCAAGACAAGCGCGGAACCACCATTTTTTATCGGCTGAATACCACGGTTTTTCAGGAAATGCTGGGCCATATTTTTGATGTGTTTGGGGCTGCCGAACAGAACGCAGTAGCTCCAAACAAAATAACCTCGAGCCAGACATCAAAAAAAGGAGATTTATGAAAGGGTTTCGCTGGTTAAATGTTTTGGATGTGTTGCTGATGGTGGCTCTGTTTGCAGTGGCCTTTTGGAGTGTTTCGCGCTTGCCCGCCACGGTTCCCGTTCATTTTGGCTTTAGCGGTTTGCCAGACCGCACCTCGCCTCGAGCGCAGGCCACTTGGATTCTGTTTTTGCTCCCGATATTTTTTGGGTTTAGTTATCTGCTGTTGCGTGGCCTCTCGAGCCTGAATGCCAAAGCGAAACAGAATAAGGCTGTGTTGGAACAAGTCTCGAGCGTGCTGCTGGTTTTTGCTTTGGCCCTCGAGCTGGGGATTGGGTTTTCGATGCTGAGCGGAACCGCCTTCGACATGCTGCGCTTGGTTTTGGCGGGTTTGGGGGTGCTATTTGCGCTGATGGGCAGTGCTTTGCCCCGCACTCGGCCCAATGTGTTTGTGGGAATTCGCCTGTTCTACACGCTGTCCAGCGATCTGGCTTGGCAGAAAATTCACCGCATGGGCGGCTGGTGGATGACGGTCTACGGCCTTGTTTTGCTGGGCATCAGCCTGATTCCCCTCGAGCGGGTGGCGGTATTTACCGTGTTGAGCTTGCCTGTGGTGGTGCTTGCAGGTTTGTTTGTCCTGAACGCTCGAGCTAAAGAATTTTGGATCCAAGATCCTCTGCGCCGCTCTGTACGTTGAAATCTCCGAAATCTTTTTGGTATCTGGAGGATTTTTATGAAAATTGCCCTTGTTTTATCCGCACTTATTTTGACCCCCTCCTCCCTAGCCACCTCCGAAGAAGTCAGCATGATTACCCTAAAGGGAACGCTGTATGGCACGCTCGAGCTGCCCAGTGGAAACGGCCCCTTTGCCCTGATTCTGATTCACCCAGGCTCTGGCCCCACAGACCGCGATGGCAACAGCGCAATGGGTCTAAAAAACGACAGCCTGAAAATGCTGGCCCAAGGCTTGAGTAAAGAGGGTTTTGCCAGCCTACGCATCGACAAACGCGGCATTGCCGCCAGTGCCAAAGCCATGACTCGAGAGGAAGATTTGCGCTTCGAGACCTACATCAACGATGTGGTGGCCTGGAGCCAGAAAATGAGCGCCGACAAGCGCTTTAACCGTATGGTTTTGTTGGGTCACAGCGAAGGTGCTTTAATCACCTTGCTGGCGGCCCAAAAGGTCAAACCCGCCGCCTATATCTCGCTGGCGGGGCCAGGACAAAATGCGGCGGATGTGCTGCTCGAGCAACTAAAAACCAATCCCGCCAACCCGCCCGCACTGCTCGAGGAAAGCCAAAAAGCCATTGCCGAATTGCGAGCGGGCCGCTTGGTTCCCAAAGTTAGCCCCGTGCTGATGAGTTTATTTCGACCCAGTGTGCAGCCCTACATGAGTTCTTGGTTTCAATACACCCCCACCCAAGAAATCGCCAAGCTCGAGTGTGCGGTTTTGGTGCTGCAAGGAACCACCGATTTACAGGTGAGTGTCAAAGATGCCGATCTGCTGTACGCAGCCCTCGAAAATAATGAGAAGAATCCCAACAAAACCATCCTCAAGCTGGACGGGATGAACCACATTTTGAAACTGGCCCCCCTCGAGCGAGCTGCCAATTTTGCCACCTACAATAATCCGACTTTGCCCCTCGCTCCAGAACTTTTACCCAAACTCTCGAGCTGGCTGAAAAGTGTGCTGAAGTAGGAAAAATTGTTTATTGACATAATAATGACATATAAAGTATAATTTATGCATACGAGCTAATTAAAACCAAGAAATACGGCTTGTGTACATAAATTCCCCTCGAGGTGTGCCAAGATGATCACTCAAGTTACTCACGTTACCCGCTATGTCCGCGACGAAGACGCAACCCTGAAGTTCTACCTCGAGGTGCTGGGTTTTGAACTGCACACCGATACGGGAATGCAAGGTGGGGGCCGCTGGCTGACCGTGAATGTGCCCGGAAACAAGCATTTTGAAGTGGTGCTGTCCAACCCCATCACTTGGCTGAAAGGGGAGCAACAAGCCGAGGCACTGCGCCAGATTGGACATCAGGCTATGTTGGTTTTGGCAACCTCCGACATCGAGGAACTGCACGCGAAGCTCGAGGCGGCAGGGGCCAAGATCAACCCTCGAGGGATTTCGGATATGCCGTGGGGCCGCGATATGACCTTTCATGATTTGGAAGGGAACGAGATTTATGTGGTGCAACCTCCGCAAGGCTGATTGTTGAGCTGATTGCGGGGATTGAATTTTACGGTTAATGTGCGCTAGTCAGCTCGAGGTCAGTTGTGGTATACTTCCAAAGTTGTCGTCTCGAGGGCGCGGGTGGACGCACCTGCATCACCATCTGCATGAACCTGTGCAAAATATGCCCGACAGACGAGTAAAACTCTAGAGGAGCTTCCAAAATGAAAAAAGACCTTCACCCCAAAATCGTACCCTGCAAAATCATTTACCAAGGCCAAGTGGTCATGGAAACCTTCTCCACCAAACCCGAAATCACCGTAGAAGTATGGTCGGGCGTTCACCCATTTTGGACGGGCCAACAGCGCTTTATTGACGCAGAAGGCCGCGTGGACAAGTTCAACAAGCGCTTCAGCGAAAGCTCATACCGTACCAAGCCCAAGAAGTAATTCCAAAATTGGAATCGCAGACCGCTCCCTCGAGGGGCGGTTTTTTTGTACTGGACGGGATTTAAGAGGGTAAGAGCGTAAGAAAAAGATTGCTTAGCTCGAGCTTTTAATTCTTAACGAAAAACGAAAAACGAAAAACGAATCACAAAATATACAATCCGCTCAAGCCAACCTTACAAACGTTTGCTACACTCGAGTCTATGACTTTGACCCTCTCCGACATCCATCAAGCCCAACAGCGATTGCGCGGTATTGCCCTCGAGACTCCGATGATTTGGGATGAAACCCTCTCGAGCGAGCTGGGGATTCAGCTCTACCACAAGGCGGAATGCTTGCAGCGCAGTGGTTCTTTTAAGGTGCGGGGTGCGGTTAATAAAATCAGTTTGCTTACCGATGCGGAAAAGGCCAAGGGCGTGGTGGCTCCTTCGGCGGGGAACCATGCCCAAGGGGTGGCGCTGGCGGCGCAGATTCAGGGGATTAAGGCCACCATTGTGATGCCTACTTTTGCCCCACTGACCAAGGTGCTGGCGACGCGGGGCTACGGTGCGGAAGTGATTTTGCATGGAAATAGCTTCGACGACGCAGCGGCAAAGGTGGGTGAACTTCAGCTCGAGCGAGGTTTGACTTTGGTTCATGCCTTCAACGATTTGGCAGTGATGGCAGGCCAAGGCACGGTGGGCCTAGAAATCCTCGAGGTATTGCCCGAGCTGGATACCGTGATTGTGCCGATTGGCGGCGGCGGTTTGATCGCAGGTATTGCCACCGCCATCAAAGCGCTGCGTCCCCAAGTGCGGATGATTGGAATTCAGGCGGCGGGTTGCGCTTCAGTGCGCCCCTCACTCGAGGCGGGAACCCCTGTGCAGGTGGCACATGCCCAAACCATTGCCGATGGTATCGCAGTCAAGCGCCCAGGTGAATTGACTTTGCCGATCATCCGCGACTTGGTAGACGAACTGCTCGAGGTCAGCGACGATGAAATTGCCAGAGGGATTGTCCACTGCGCCCAGCGGCTAAAACTGGTGGTAGAAGGGGCGGGTGCAGCGGGTTTGGCGGCGGTTTTGGCGGGCAAAATTATCTTCAAACCCCAAGAAAAAGTGGCGGTGGTCTTGTGCGGCGGCAACATCGACGGAACCCTACTCTCGAGGGTGATCGAGCAGGTGATGGCACGGGCGGGGCGGTATTTGCTTTTGCGGGTCGCCATCATAGACCGCCCTGGCGCCCTGGCTCCACTGATTGACCGTGTGGCAGAGGTGGGAGCCAATGTGATTGATGTGTTCCACCAACGGGCCATGTGGCTGGCTCCACTGGGCAAAGTGGGTATCGAATTGATCCTCGAGGTACGCGACCAAGCCCATGGGCAAGAGGTTATGATTCATCTCGAGCGGGCGGGTTATCACCTCGAGCGCGATCAACAGCAATGGCCTGAATAGTGGGGCCAGCATAGTAGGAATGAATAGTGAGACTAACGTTTCTGCACCTTCAAGGTAGCGGTGATCAAATCCAAAACCTGCACTCCAGGCGGGGGGTTGGGGGGGGGTGGTGTAATTTCCGCTTTGTAACACCACCTTCACCTCGAGAGAGGTGAGTTTTGCCAGAACTTGCGGCGAACCCAATACCCGCACGGTTTTGGGCGAGAATTGCACCTCTTGAAGATCCCACTCGAGCGGAATAGCGGCAAGTTTTATCGGAATATTTTTGATCGGTAGCTTGCCCAGATCCACCCTCGAGACCATCACTTGGTCGGGTGCAAAAGTGATATTTAAAATCGGTTGGTCTTGGGCATCTAGGGCCAGAAGCCCCGCAGGGCGCTGCTCCCCAGGCTCGAGCCGCAGTGGGAGACTGATCACCCGTGCAATCCGCTCGAGGGTGGCTTTGGAGGCTTGGGCTTGCACGCTGCTGGGTATACTGGTCAGGCGTACCAAATCGGTTTCGGAGATTTTGCCACTGCCGATTTCCACCGTAAAGTTTTTGTTCCCTGCCGCCTCGAGGGTTCCCGAAACCTGCTCGGGCTGTACTGCCACCAATTGGGTTTCGGCGGGGGGGCGCACCACTACCTTGCTTTGAAATGGCCCCTCGCCCAGCTCCGAAATATCCACATCGGCCTCGATTCGCTCTGCGAGCAGGCTTTCAATGCGGCTAGCCTGCCCCGATAAGCGAACTTTAACCGTGCTGGGAAGGCCCAACACCGTGCGTTTGTCGGCCCTGCTCGAGCCGTCGATGATTTTGACAGGTACCTCGAGCAGTCGCTCCACCGTACTTCGGCGGTCTGTGGTCGCCAGCGACCAGAGGGCCACCGCGCACAAAATGGCCCCCACTTTACGCAACCACTGAAAGCTGACCAGCCGCCATAACCACCGTCCCATTTGGGCCACAGGATGAATTCGCTCTGCTGGAAGATTCATGAGAGGGTTCCTGTGTTCTTTTCGGAACCTGTTTTGG
>JANYFS010000510.1 GCA_025359705.1 Deinococcales bacterium
CCTTTCACTATCTGGTTTTGGAGAGGTCAAAATTACTATGCACGGAGAATCCAATCAAGCAATCACTTTGGATCAAAAGCAGGTGCTTCAATGGTTTTTAGGCGATATTGAATCATTAAAAGACGCGGTACTTAGGGCTATTTTTGAATATTATCAAAAAGAAGCACCTTTATACCGCGAAGCCTATGATCCAGATTGGGTGGAAAATGATGTTCCCTATATTGATCACTATACAGAAGTGGAGCGTTTATTATCGGAACCGCAAATTTATATTCCCTTGGATCAAGAATCAAATGAACTTTCGATTGTTTTTGAATGCACTTGGGAGATGGAACATGGGGTGGGGGTATGTTTTCGAGATGGAATTATTGATGAGGTTGGAGGGGCCGATATTTCTTTTTGATCGGTTATTTTACAAGTCTAATTTACAAATCTAGTTTGCAAGTCTAATTCTCAGGAATGCCGCAACCGTGCTACACCCCAAACCACACGGCTCGAGGGAGCTTTTACCACTTGGCTTTGGCTTTGAGTTACGCAAGCCGAGACCTCTTCTTTCCAGCGGTAGCCCAAAATCTGCACACCCAAACCCCCCAAAGCACTGCGAATTTGGGCAAAACGGGTTTCGCAATCCCGCTCGAGCTGAATTTTTAGGCTCGAGTCGCCCAGTGCGGCAAAGGGGATAAATTGCACGTTTTCGGAAGATTGAAAGATGTGGGAAAGTTGTTCGGGACGCAACGAACCTTGGATTTCGAGTAATAGCATGAGCAACCTCCTACGGTGGGGCCACCGTGAGTCTGAGTGAGTTTGAGTGAGTTTGAGTGAGTCTGAATGTGTGAATGTTTGGAGTGCTTCGGGGCGCACAGTGTGTCTCCCTCGAGCTGTAATCAGTTTAAACCTGTGGCTTGGATTGTTCCATCGGGAACGCCTGCACATTGGGGTGATCTATCGGGTTTTCCGATAGATGTTTTGCTATAATCAAAACTATGAAATTCCCATGGCTCAAGGCGCTGGTGGCAGTGGTGGACAGCGGCAGCTTTTCCCAAGCCGCCCTCGAGCTGGAGGTTTCGCAGTCTTCGGTCAGCGAAGCGATTGTGGCCCTCGAGGGGAGTTTGGGAGCCAAATTGCTCGAGCGAGGGCGCTTTGGGGCGCGGCCCACCGCATTGGGAATTCAAGTTTTGCTACACGCTCGAGTGAGTTTGCGGGCGCTCGAGGGGATCGAGCAAGAAGTGACCCTTGCCAAAGGGGTTTTGCGCGGCAAGGTGCGAATTGCAGCTTTTCGCAGTGTGGCGGGCAAAATTATCACCCCAATCATGGCAGCGTTGCAGGCCGAACACCCAGGCATCGAAATTGATCTGCTCGAGCGGCCTTGCAATCTGATGCCGCTGACCCAAATGCTGCACGCTGCCGAAGCGGATATGGCTTTTTTGTCCGAGGCCCAGTTCGATGGGGTGCTGGGCTGGAAACTGTTTACCGACCCACACATGGCGCTTTACCCCAGTAAGTGGGCCAAAACCCTCGAGGAAGTTAGCCCCGCGCGGCTCTGTTCTAAAACTGTGATCACTTCGAGCGATGGGGATTCGCAACGTTTATTGCAACGCTATTTTGAGCAACACGGGCAAAAACCCCCACAAATTGTTACGGTGCGCGAAGACCTGACCATGATTCAAATGGTGGCCCAAGGTTTGGGTGTCTGCATCATGCCGCGTTTTGCGGTGGATTTTGTGCCTCCAGAGGTAAAAATGCTGCCGCTCAGCCAACCCCTCGAGCGGCATATCAGCATTGCAGTTCGCCAAGGTGCATTGCGTTTGCCTGCGGTTAAAGTCTTTTTAAACATGCTGCGCCAGCAAATCCCACACAGCGATTTACCTCATTTTGAAGTGGGGATGGATTAGGGGTTATTCGTTATTCGTTATTCGTGAAAGTGATCAAATTCGTAAGGTGCCGATTTAAAATCAAGACAAATTAAATATTTGATCAAAATAAGCGCTCGAGATAATGGGATTGGGATAAAACCTAATCCCTTGAGCTTTTTACATACGTCTTACTCTCTTACGCTTTTACTCTCTTACGCTCGCTCGCTTACCCTCGAGCGCGAAGCACTACACCCCTTAAGACCTTTTTAAGACCCCATTTTCTAAACTAACCTTACCTCGAGTTGAAGAGAAGAACCCCGACCAGAACGAATGTGGGGTTCAGGCCGCGCTGCGTTCGTTCGCCCGCTTGCACACTCGTTTGCACCATAAGGAGCCTCAAAATGACTACTCGCACCCTGTTGTACGCCTGTTCACCCTTACTGTTGGCCCTGGCCCTCTCGAGCTGTGGAGGCGGCGCAGTCACCCCTCCCGTCGTCGAAAAACCCTCCATCGGACAAGCCACCCTCGAGAACCCCGCTGCCGAAGGCGAAGAACTGGTTTTAAACATTCCCGTAACGGGAAATCCAACCATCACCATCAGCTCGAGCCTAGCGGTAGGCAGCAACAGTTTGCACAGCAATGCGCTTTCTACCCGCAAAAATTACGTTGGACACGTCACCTTGATCAAACAGCGCACCCTAGATGGCGGCGATTGGGTAGTTACAGACTCCGATGGTGGCAGCAGCTTTAGCCCAGCTCCAGGCAGCAATCCCAAAAGCCTGCGCCTTGGTTTTGGAGATTTTTGGGGCGACGATGAAGTGAACCCCGACAGCTCGAGCCGTGATTTTGTCCTGACCGCCACCATTCCTGGCCTGCCCCCCGTGATCATTCCCGTCAAGCCCCGCAAATACAAATGGGATGCCAGCATCGTTAAAAAGGTAATTTCCGCGCCTGTAGCGGGTGGATCGGGTAGTTTTCAGCTCAACCTAACCCACAACGGCCCCTCGAGCGCCACCATTGGAGTCGGTCAACTGGTGGTCAGCGACCCGATCAATGCCCCACTGACCCTCAATCTGGCTTCTTCGATTGCCGCCAATCTGCCCAATTGGGACTGCACCACTTTCAGCACCCCCACTATGCTGACCTGTAGAAATCTGGTTGCCATCCCCTTCCCTGGCCCAATTACCCCGATTACGGTCAATGTTTTGGCCCCAGCGAGCAGTGAAGGCAAAGGGTATTTTAATTGCGGATTTATTCGCAGCTACGATCAAAACTTGCAAAATAACCGCTCTTGCCTCGAGGGAACCATTGGTAAACCCACCACCGACGGTAAATTGGACTTTGCCATCAAGAAAGAATTAGTCAAACCCCTGATTCCTGGCGGGCAAGGTGCCTACACTCTGACCGTTGCCAATGTGGGAACCATCGCCGCCCCTGCCCCCGATGTCTGGGTCTATGACCCAATGCCCGCTGGCCTGACCCTCAACCCTGCCCCACCCGTTATTGCCAACTGGGATTGCACCAGCAGCACCCCCGCCATGCTCAAATGTAAATATGTCGGCCCTGTGCCTGCTCAAATTACCCCAGGCAATACCAGCAGCCTGACTTTTAGTGTGGATGTGGCCAAAGATATTCAGGGCGAAGTCAAAAACTGCGCCAAAGTGGATGTAGACGGCGGCGGAGTT
>JANYFS010000526.1 GCA_025359705.1 Deinococcales bacterium
TCGAGGAAGTCTGCGGCTACCGCATGAACCAGGGTTATTTCCGTGTGGGTGGCCTCTCGAGGGATATTCCCGATGGTTGGATCGAGAACGTGCGGGCCTTCACCTCGAGCTTTCAGGAAAAGGTGGACGAGTACCAAAGCATGTTTTTGAACAACCCCATTTTCCTCGAGCGCACCCAAAACATCGGTTATATCTCTCCCGAAATGGCCCTGGATTTGGGACTGACGGGAGCCAATTTGCGGGCGGCAGGAATTGGGCTGGATGTGCGAAAAGCCATGCCGTATTGCGGTTACGAAACCTTCGACTTCAAAGTCCCGATGGCAACCGCTTCGGACTGTTACGAGCGGTTCCGTTTGCGCCTCGAGGAGATGCGGGAATCCGCCAAAATCGTGGCCCAAGCCCTCGAGCGGCTCGAGCCTGGTATCGTCAAAGATCCCAACCGCAAAATTTCGCTTCCCCCCCGTGAGCAACTGGAAACCAGCATGGAAGCGGTGATTCACCATTTCAAACTGGTCACAGAGGGCTTTCACCCGCCTGTGGGCGAGGTTTATGTTCCCACCGAAAGCGCACGCGGCGAAGTGGGTTATTACGTGATTTCCGACGGTGGCTCGATGCCCTACCGTGTCAAAATTCGCTCCCCAAGTTTTGTGAATTTGCAGTCGCTGGAACATGCGGGCGTGGGTGGGCAATTTGCCGATCTGATCGCGGTTTTGGCCTCGATTGACCCTGTAATGGGCGATGTGGACAGGTAAATTATGGAACTTGCAGCCGTATTGCTCGAGAGTTTTCGCCGCAATGGTTTGGTAAATGCAGCCTTGCTCGAGCATTTGACTCCCGCCGACCTCGATCTTTCGGATGGGGTGGGAGGCTTGAGCATCGGACAGCATCTCGAGCATGTGGTGGGAATGCGGAAATATTGGTTAGGGAAGGTTGCGCCAGAATTGGCCTCGAGCATTTCTTTTAGCACGCTCGAGGGGGATAACCCGTTTTGGGAACTGACCCTCGAGTTACCTGCTTTGGCGGCGGCTTTTGAGGAAGCAGATCACGCCATGCTTGAAGCAGTGCAAGCGGCTTATACCGAAGACCGCACGTTTAGCGAAGTGTACTCGAGCGACCCCGCACATTTTTTGCAACACACCTTAGTTCATGACGCGCACCACCGAGGGCAAATTATGGTGCTGCTGCGCCAGCAGGGGCGCACCCTCGAGCAGATGAATGCGATTGATCGTGCGACGTGGCCCGTTTGGAAGTTATAAGTGGTAGCCTCGAGCCACTCATAAAATATTAGGATTCTATTTGTTAATCTGTAGATCATTTGAAAATCTTTATTTTTAATCTATAGATAAATTTAAGAATCATAGCTTTGAGTTAAAAGAAGTATTGATATCCAGATCATAGCAAAAAATAGTGGGAATGGGTTTCAAACGCATCCAGTACACGAAATCGAAAGCTAAAACGATCTGTGCATTACCTATGATATATTACCTATGATGCATTATGTTAAATCAAGCGAAATGATGTAATTCCGCTCGAGATTTGATACAACCCTATCTACAACAAGATCCAAGAAATTGGTTACCTACTGGAGGATCCACTTTGCTTTACTTTACCGACAAACAAACCCAACTGGCAGACATCTTCTCGAGGTATCCCCACACCGAACAGGGCCGCCGCTCGGCACTGATGCCGCTGCTGCGCGAAGTGCAAAACGCACTGGGCCACGTTCCTGAAGAAAACATCGCAGAAATTGCCGCCTTGATCGGCTCCACCGCTACCGAAGTCAAATCGGTGATGAGCTTCTATAGCACCTATCACACCACCCCAACAGGCAAGTGGCACCTGCAAGTCTGCGCCACCCTGAGCTGCGCCATTGCGGGTTCGGATGAACTTTGGGATTACTTGGTAGACGAACTGGGCATTGGGGCAGGCGAAGTGACTCCAGATGGCCTGTTCAGCATTCAAAAAGTGGAATGCTTGGGAAGCTGCGGAACCGCCCCGATGATTCAGGTATCCGATGTGGGCTTTTCGGAATGCATCACCCGCCGAAAAATGCGAACTCAGCTCGAGCAGTTGCGTGCGGGAGCAAACTACCTTCCAGACACGGTTGTACCCGTGTTTATTCAAGATGGACAACAACTCAACGCCCTCGAGCAGAAGATTGGCGGAAAGTATAGCGAACTCGAGCCACTTAAGTTTTGAGGTCAGAAGGAGAATCAAACCATGCCAGATACTTTAATTCCGCCTAAACCAATAACAAGTGCTTTGGATTCACGCTTTAAACCTAGCCTTTACGCTCGAGTGGGAATTCCCAACAGCTTTAGCCTCGAGAGCTACCAAGCGGGGGGCGGATACCAAGCCCTGCGGCGGGCCTTTGCCATCGGCAATGATGCGGTGATCGACGAAATGAAAAAGTCGGGGCTGCGCGGACGGGGCGGCGCGGGTTTCCCCACGGGCCTGAAGTGGAGCTTTATGCCACTCAAGGATGGCAAGCAGCACTATGTGATTTGCAATGCCGACGAATCCGAACCAGGCAGCTTCAAAGACCGTTACCTGATGACCGAAGACCCCCACCAAATGCTCGAGGGGATGATCATCGCAGGCTTTGCCATGCGTGCCAGTATGGGGTATATCTACATTCGCGGCGAATATGTGTTGGCAGCCGAGCGAGTCTGGGCCGCGATTCATGATGCAAGGGTGGCGGGGCTGCTGGGCAAAAATATTCTGGGCAGTGGTTTCGATTTCGACTTGCAGGTTCACCGTGGCGCAGGAGCCTACATCTGCGGCGAGGAAACCGCCCTGATGAACTCGCTCGAGGGGTTGCGGGCCAACCCACGGCTCAAGCCTCCCTTTCCTGCCCAAGCGGGGATTTATGGGCTGCCCACCACCATCAACAATGTGGAGAGTTTTTGTGCCGCCACCCAGATCATTCGCTATGGTTGGGAATGGTACTCGAGCATGGGAACCGAGAAATCCAAAGGCAACAAGCTGTTCCAGATTTCGGGGCCAGTTCAGCGCCCAGGGGTGTTCGAGCTGCCCTTGGGCGCAACCTTCCGTGAGATGATTTTTGATTTCGCGGGTGGCCCCCTCGAGCCAATTAAGGCGATCATTCCAGGTGGCTCGAGTACCCCGATGATGCCTTGGACGGACACCGTTTTGGACGCGCCAATGGACTACGAATCGATCACCGCCCAAGGTTCGATGTTGGGAACGGGCGGCCTGATTTTGATTCCGCAGAATTACTGCATTGTCAATGCCACTTGGAATTTGGTGCGCTTTTATGCCCACGAATCCTGCGGAAAATGCACCCCCTGCCGCGAGGGAATTGGCGGTTGGATGGTCAAGATGTACGAGAAGTTGGTACGCGGGCAAGGCAAACCAGGTGATGTGGAATTGATTCTGGATATGTCCGACAACATCGGTGGAAAATCCTTCTGCGCCCTAGCCGATGCCTGCTTAGGCCCAGTCCTCTCGAGCATTAAGCTCTTCCGTTCCGAATATGACTATTTGATTGCCAATGGCAAAAGCCAATATGGTGGCTCCTCGAGGTGGGCTGATTAAGGTAGGCTCGAGTTTATAGGTAAATCTAAAAAATAATAATTTTTAAAACAATCTCTCCAATCTTTGTTTTTTATTTAGGGCGCAGCACGCTGCGCCCGCATTGATGAACCAAAATAACCCAAAACAAACACCCTCGAGGTCTATGATGAGTTACAGCATATATGTAGAACCCCTACATATTCCACAACCCAAGCAGCCCAAAATGGAGGCATCTGAGGAAATTTGGGATGAATGGCTCGGAGAATTAAACACTTGGTGGCTGTATCAAAATCCATTAGGTGCAGTAGGTACCGTATACCGATACTGACTCGAGCCTGCACGAATTCTCCATCTGCCTCTGATTTTACTTATTGACCTCGAGGGTTTAGAAATCTCCGATCCAAATGAATTGAAATTGTTATCTATGGAATTGGATCGGCTCGAGGAATATTGGTACACCTTGGATTTTTCGGGGTATCGTCCCGACTATTTGCAAGACCGTTTGATCGAGCGGTTGGGGTTTTTGCACGAAGCAATTCAAATTTCCCTCGAGCAGCACGGGAGACTGTGTGTTGGGTCAAATTCCTAAACCAAGCCAAAAACCCCGTGCCAATCAGCAAGAAAAATTTCACATTGATTTCCCCTCGAGCTTCGTGGTAAAACAGGTGCAGGTTCAAACTATAAAATTGCTCGAGTTCTAGGCGTAATACGGCGTGTTTTCGCATTTTCGTTGCTTCATTCTTGGAGATCTTTTCGGACATGAAACATGTGAAAGAAAACACAGCCAAGTTCCCTAACCCAACCAGGAGGCCCACATGGGCGTGATGGAAATTGCCAAAGGGATGGGCATTACCCTCAGCAAACTGTTTCAAAAACCCGTTACAATCTGCTATCCAGAGCAGCCCGCCCAACTTAAAGCCCGCTTTCGGGGCCGCCATGTGCTAACCCGCCACCCAGGAACGGGGCTGGAAAAGTGCATCGGTTGCTCGCTGTGCGCGGCGGCTTGCCCCGCCTACGCCATCTATGTCGAGGCTGCCGAAAACGACCCTAAAAGCCCGCATTCTCCAGGTGAACGCTATGCCTCGGTCTACGAGATCAACATGCTGCGCTGTATTTTTTGTGGCATGTGCGAAGAGGCTTGCCCCACGGGGGCCATCGTACTGGGCAACGAATTCGAGCTAGCCGATTACCGTTACGGCGACTTTGTGTATGGCAAAGAAGACATGATGGTCGGGACGCAAGGCAGCAAGTTGCAGCGCCGCGAGGCGCGAACTTCGGGCAAGCCTGTGGTGATGGGCTTTGAAGTGTCTGTGCGCGAAGAACTCGAGGGCGTGAAGTACGCTCCAGACCGCCGCGTATCCGACGGTGAATCCAACCGTGCATCCAATCCTGCCAATCCTGAAAGTGCGGGGCGCAAAGCATGATCGGGCTATTTGCAATTTTCGCCCTGATGGTCTTGACGGGCGCACTGGTCACGGTTTTGGCCTCCAATGCGGTTCATGCAGGCTTGGGCTTGGTGGCAACCCTGCTCAGTTTGGCAGTCATTTATGTGATGATGGACGCGCATTTTATCGCAGCAGTACAGGTGATTGTGTATGCAGGCGCAATCATGGTGCTGTTTTTGTTTGTGCTGATGCTGCTGGATGCCACGCGCCCCGTCAAAGAGAAAAACCCAATTCCCTTTGTGAATGAAGTAGCGGGGGTTGCCTCGAGCTTGATTGCGGGGGCAATGGTCTTTTTGGTGATGCAGTTCAAAGAACCTCTCCCTCTCGAGCAAGCCCTTCCCCAACTGCAAGCAGGAGCGCCCGAAGCCATTGGGATCAATCTGTTTACCAAATTTTTGCTGCCCTTCGAGGCAGTTTCGATTGTTTTGCTGGTGGCGGTGGTGGGCGCGGTGGCTTTGGTGCAGCGCCCCCAAGTGCGTGACCAAGATTTGCCCGAATACAAAAACGCACTCGAGAGCGAAAAAGAGCGAAATAAAGAAGTTTCTGGAACCATTGCCCTCAATAGGAATCTGAATACGGATCTTAATCGGGATCTGGATGCGCTCGAGGAAGGAACTCCAAATACCACTCCCCAAATCACCCCACAAAGAGGTCTGTCATGATTCCCACCGAAGCTGTTTTAGCGCTATCGGCTGCCCTTTTTTCCATCGGTTTGGTCGGGGCCATCATGCGCCGCACGGCGGTGCTGGTGTTCTTGTGCGTAGAACTGATGCTCAACGCCGCCAACCTTGCTTTGGTGGCCTTCGCAAGGGCGTGGGGGGATTTGCAGGCTCAAAGTGCCGTGTTCATCGTGATGACCATTGCCGCCGCCGAGGTTGCCATTGGGTTGGCAATTATCGTTACGGTCTTCCGCCAGCGGGTTTCTACCAACGTGGATGAACTTTCGGGGCTGAAAGGATGATGCCGCTCTATCTCATGCCCCTCCTCCCCTTGGTCGGCTTCGTGATCTGCATTTGTTTGGGTAAGTATCTCAAAGGCTCGAGCGCAGGTTGGCTGGCGACCTTGGCGGTGCTGGCCTCCTTTGGCGTGGCCCTAGCCAATTTTCTGGGACTCGAGGTTGAATCTGCGGGCAAAGCCACCCACGAAATCCTCTGGACATGGCTCCCCGATATGGGAACCGACGGGGCAAACCTTCAGGTGGGTTTTTATCTGGATCAAGTCTCGAGCCTGATGACTTTGGTGATTACGGGGGTGGGTTCGCTCATCCACCTGTTCTCGATTGGTTATATGCAGGGTGATCCCAAATTTGCCCGTTACTTTTCCTTCCTCAATTTCTTTGTCTCGCTGATGTTGGTGCTGGTGCTTGCCGATTCCTACCCCTTGATGTTTGTGGGCTGGGAAGGCGTGGGCATGGCTTCCTATTTGCTGATCGGCTTTTGGTACAACAACCGCGACAATGCCGATGCCGCCCGCAAAGCCTTCATCATGAACCGTGTGGGCGATTTGGGCTTTATGTTGGGGATGTTTTTGCTGTTCAAGCTATTTGGCACGCTGGTGATTCCCGATCTGGCAGTTAAAGTTGCTGCGGCTGGCAACATCCCGCAAAGTGCGCTCGAGCTGGCCTGTTTGTTCTTGCTGGTGGGCGCGGCGGGTAAATCCGCACAGTTGCCGCTAACCACTTGGCTCCCCGATGCAATGGCTGGCCCCACGCCCGTTTCGGCCCTAATTCACGCCGCCACCATGGTCACAGCAGGGGTGTACCTGATCTCGAGGTCACACTTTTTGTTCGACTTGGCACCGCT
>JANYFS010000530.1 GCA_025359705.1 Deinococcales bacterium
ATGTACGCTTGCCCGAGGGCGGCAGTGCGGGTTTTGATCTGGTTAAAGACTTGCGTTTGCGGGGAAACACCACCCCAGTGCTGTTTACTTCGGCACGGGACGGCCTAGATGACCGCCTCGAGGGGTTGGATTCGGGTGGCGACGACTATTTGGTCAAGCCCTTCCATCTGTCCGAAGTCCGCTCGAGGGTCAAGGCTTTGTTGCGGCGCAGTGTTCCCGTGCGAACCACCCAACTGACCTGGCACGGGGTGACGATGGACTGGCACGCGCGGCGGGTCACGCTCGAGGATCAAGAAATGCACCTGACCGGCAAAGAATTGGGTCTGCTCGAGCTGCTGAGTACCCACCCAGGCCGTTTGTTCACTCGAGAGGAAATTATCGAGCGGGTCTGGGACGCGGAATTTGATGCCGAAACCAATGTGGTCGATGTCTATGTCCGCAACCTGCGCCGCAAACTGGGAGACGGTGTGGTGGAAACTGTGCGGGGGATTGGCTACCGTTTTCCTGCTCAGTAAGCCATGACCTTGCGGCTGCGTATTTCTTTGGGGGTAGGCTTGATTTTGCTGCTCTCTTTGGGGTTGTTGGGTTATTTGGGTGGAGCTGTGCTGTATCAATCTCGCCTAGTGGAAATCAATACCGAACTGAGCGAGCTTGCAGATTTGGCAGCACGCGAGGTGGTCTATGGTTTGGACGGCCCTACCAATCAAACTTTGCGGCTGATGGCTTCTAAAAGTGAAGTTTTTGATTTGCGGATTTATTCAGGACGTGGGGCTAACCCAGCCAATTTGATTTGGGGGCCACTGCGGGTGATGCCCAGCTTTTCCTTCGACAATTTGAACCAGAGCTATCCTTTCGAGAAAGACAATTGGCTGGTGATGAACCGTTGGATTGGCTTCCCAGAGCGTACTTTGCAAGTGGGTATCCCCTTGGGCGAGTTGTACCGCACCTTGTCCAAGTATGAAACTCGGATCATCCCACTGATCATTGGCATTTCATTGCTGGCCTTTTGGTTGACTTGGGCCTTTATGGGACGCAGCCTGGCCCCGCTCGAGCGGCTGACCCGCCGTGTGGAACACTTAGACAACACCGACCCCGTTCCCAGCACCGATCAGCAAGGTGAAGTGGGGCAGCTTGCCCGCGCCCTCGAGGGGAGTATCAACGCACTGCAAAAAACCCGCCAAGCCGAACTCGAGTTCATCACCATCGCCAGCCACGAACTGCGTACCCCTGTCACCGCGCTGCGGGCCGAACTGGAGCTGGCCCTGCGAGACCGCGCTCGAGTCCATGCTTTGCCCAAAGAAGAGCGCAACTTGCTCGAGCGGATGTTTTTGACCGTCAGCCACCTCGAGCGACTGACCCGCAACCTGCTGATTTTGGGACGGGTGCAGGGTCTGCCCCTCAAGCGCGAGGAAGTGGCGCTATTTGCTTTATGCGGCGATGTAATTGACCGAATGCAGCCTCTCGCCGTAAAAAAAGGGCTGGATCTGGAGTTTTCGGGTCGTCCCTTGTCGGTGCAAGGGGATTCTATTTTGCTCAGTCGCGTTTTGGAAAACCTGATCTATAACGCCATTCGTTATACCGAACAAGGTTTTGTGCGACTCAGCCTGCACCCGCAATACCTCCAGCTCGAGGACAGCGGCGAGGGTTTGCCCCCAGAAGTGATTGCAGGTTTGCTGCACAACCCCAAGGGCGATTTGGGCATTGGAATGCGGGTGGTACGCGAAGTAACCTTGGCCCACGGTTGGAACCTCGAGCT
Organism: Deinococcales bacterium; assembly: GCA_025359705.1. Lineage (GTDB taxonomy): Bacteria > Deinococcota > Deinococci > Deinococcales > Deinococcaceae > JACMOA01. The sequence goes on from JANYFS010000530.1 coordinate 1,757, forward strand.
GGAAAACCTCGAGCAAGGGTGCAGGATTCGGATTGTATTTGATGCTTAGAGCAGTTGCCAACGTAATGATGTCAGCGTAATGAACGGATAAATTGCTCTGCTCAGAAAATAATTTATCTGTCTGAAACACGATATTTATGATCATGCCTTGACGGACAACGGATCACGGACAACTGCTCTAATTCAGTTTTTCAACTGTAATTGTGGGCGGTAAAGCTTCAACTTCAAGCTCCACAGGATTAGGGGCGGCTTCTTCTTTAATTTTAATGCGTTCACGCAAAGAATCCGCAAATTCACTTAATACCTTCACCGAAGGCAGCATTTCTTTGGCTTCCTCGAGCGCATGTTTGGCAATTTTCTGAGCATCGAGCTGACCTAGATTTCTGCCCTCGAGTTGCATTTTAAAATAGCCCTCCGCCAAGCGGCCCAGCCCAAACGTCCAACCATAAACTGCGGGTGCAGTGATCAAGCCCCCGATGCCAGGGGCCACCATTTTGGCGAGGCCACGCACCACTTGACGGCCCAAAAAGCCAAAAGCAAAGGTGGCCCCCAGCTCCGCCACAATATCTTTGGCCCGTGCGGGGGACAGCTCGAAGCCATAGATTTTGCCAATGTGAACCACCATTTTCATTTGAACGGGGCTGATCAGCAGAATATCGGCAAAGGGAATCGGTTCGGTGGATACCGCTGCTGCTAAAAGTGCCGCACTACGGGTGACATCTTCGGCATTTTGCTCGAGGGAAACTTCATAATTCACCCGAAAGTGAAAGTTATCCAGAATTTGTTTGACGATATTGGGCCACATGCCCCAGAATACGCGGCAAGCGTGAAAAAGTTCCTAAACCTTCTATTAAATTTTCTTTAAGCCCCCTTCAGGAACCCAGCCCCATTGTCCAGCGGCATTTTCACATAGCCACCAATCGTCGATTTGCTCCAACCCCTCGAGCGCGTCTCCCACATGGGTTTGCAGTTCCCTCGAGCTGTAGGCGCGGGTCAGGGTGGCCTTTTCGCCATTGCGCTCGAACACTTGGGCGGGAACCCACTGGGCATGGCCCATTTTGTCGGTACACCAATACCAAGACGGTGAAAGATCATCCTGCGGCCCCAGCCAAATAATGTCGCCTTCTGCCAGCTCGAGCGGTGCGGCGGGGTCTGGAATGTGCGGGTGGGTTACTGTGAGTTTCATAGGTTCACCTCTGGGAAGGAATGAGGGTAAGAGGGCGAGAGAGCGTGCAAAAATCTTTTGTAGGGTGCGGGTTTCAAACCCGCCCTGTTTTGAACTTTAATAATGCTTTTTTCTAGCTAGGCTGTCTTTTCTCACCCTCTCGAGCGACCAAGCCTGTCAGCGACCAAGCCCGTCAGGTGCTGCTTTAGGGTCAAGACAGCGCGAAGCGCTACCCGCCCTCTCGCCCTCAATCCCTTAATGTGGGCGCAACAACGGGAACAGCAACACATCCCGAATGCTGCGCTTATCCGCCAGCAGCATGATTAAGCGGTCAATCCCGATGCCCAAACCGCCTGCGGGGGGCATTCCGTACTCGAGGGCCAACAAGAAATCCTCGTCGATGGGGTGGGCTTCGTCGTCGCCTGCGTCGCGGCGGGCAGCTTGGGCCTCAAAGCGCTGGCGCTGATCCACTGCGTCATTCAGCTCGGAAAAGGCGTTGCACAGCTCGAATCCCATCGCAAACAGCTCGAAGCGTTCGGTGATTCCTGCCCTCGAGGGGTGTTCTTTAGCAAGTGGGGAAATTACCGTGGGGTGGTGCATCACAAAAGTGGGATTGATGCAGTGGGGTTCCACATATTCGCCAAAGAGTTTGTCCAAGAGTTTATAGTCAGGGACTTTTTTCCACTGGGGGTAACGGGCATCACAAAAAGCCCGCAATTGATCCAGCTCGAGCGGGTCAAAATCCAAATCGGGGACTTTGGCGTTCAGCTCACCCAAATAATCCACTCGAGCGAAGGGTGCGCTCCAGTCCACTGCTTTGCCGTCGATTTCAAACGTGGTGCTGCCAAAAATCTCGAGGGCCAGACCCGAAAACAGTTTTTCCACTAAATCCATGATCGCTTCGTAATCCACGTAGGCCCAATACAGCTCCAGCATGGTGAATTCGGGGTTGTGGGTCAGGTCGATGCCTTCGTTGCGGTAGACCCGCCCGATTTCAAACACCTTTTCAAATCCGCCCACCAACAGCCGCTTGAGGTGTAGCTCGAGGGCGATTCGCAAATAAAAGTCGTGCGACAGCGCATTGTGATGGGTTACAAAGGGCTTGGCCTCGGTTCCGCCCGCGATGGCCTGCAAAGTCGGGCCTTCCACTTCCATAAACCCCAAAGTATCTAGGAAATTGCGGATGTAGCGCACCACCCTCGAGCGGATTACAAAGGTGCGCCTCGAGTCGTCACTCACCATCAAATCCAAATACCGCATCCTCGAGCGGGTTTCGATGTCCTTCAGGCCATGGTGCTTGTCGGGCAAGGGGTGCAAAGATTTGACCAGCGGGGTAAATTCACTGACCTCGAGGGTGAGTTGGCCCGTTTTGGTGACAAAAGCGTGGCCCCTCACTCCGATCACATCGCCCAAATCGAGCTGCTTGACCGCCTCAAAATGCTCTGGAGTGACTAGGGTATTTTTGGAGAAAAAGAGTTGCACATCGCCCGATTCATCTTGGAGATTGGCAAATGCCGCCTTACCCATCTGGCGCATCAGCATAATCCGCCCCGCCACCGCGTATTGCTGCTCTTGCCAGTGGGTTCCAGGCTCGAGGGTGGGGTGGGCTGTCACCACTTCGGCGGCGCTATGGGTTTTGGCATAGCTATGCGGGTGGGTGGCAAAACCCAGCTCAAACAAGGCAGCTTGGCTATTCAAACGGGCCACAGTTTGTTCGTGTAGCGCTCGAGTTGGAGGTGTTGAAGAGGGACTCGAAATAGGTTCAGAAGCAGGAGTTTCGGACATTATCTCTTTAGCCTAGCAAAAGTAGGTTAGAAGGCGGGTGATTCGTTTTTCGTTTTTCATTTTTCGTAAAAGATTTTGGAAACTCGAGGGCAACCAAACCCAAAAAGGGCAGGCCATAAGCCCACCCCACACAAGATTTTTAAGTTTTAAGTCGCTCGAGCATCCATCTCGTTTTCTCGCCCTCTCGTCCTCTCGAGCGTGAAGCGCTACTCGCCCTCAATCCCTTCAATATTGAACCGAAATCACCTTGTACTTCATCTGACGACCAGGTAACTCCACCGTCACCGAATCACCCGGTTTTTTACCCATAATGGCTAGCCCCACTGGGGAGTCGTCGCTAATTTGGCGGATTTCGCTGCTGAGGGTGGAGGCTTCGGAGGCCGAGACCAAGCGGACTTTCATTTCACGGCTCGAGGTTTCTTCGTGCAAAATAATCACTGCGCCCAAATCGATGGTGTCGTCGTGGCTGCTGGCATCAATAATCACCGCCCTTGCCAAAATTTCCTCGAGTTCGTCAATATGGATCTCGAGATTCATCTTTTCCCGTTTGGTCTCCTCGAGGCCACCGTCGGATTCGTCCTCGTCGTACTCCATGCCCTCACCCAAGATCTGGGCAACTTCCTCGAGTCTGGCGCGGTCTCGAGCGAGAAGGGCTTGTTGTCGGGCGTAGCCCTCTTGGGTCAGTTTGATTTCTCGAACCATAGTTTTTGTCTCCCAGGGCGCTTTGTAATGTAAATGCGCTGGCAATTTTGGATGGCGACATTGTGCCACATCCTGCTTGTTTTGGCAATGGGCAAATGGGCAAATGGGCGAAAAATACGTGTGTAAAGAATGTGTTAAGGATGTGTAAATACCTGTATAAACGCCTGTATAAATGTTTATGGGTAATCGTGGGGCATCGTAAGGTATTGGAGAGGGGCTTCCCTCGAGCCACGATAAATACTTTTGTGTACCGTTCTCAATCTTCTATTTACAAAAAAGCTATAATACATTTAATGAATTTCCCCTCTTTCAACCTACGCGGAATTGTCATCAAACGTTGGGTGCTGCCCAACCAAGATGTGATGCTCTACCTGCTGACTCCATCAGGGAAAATGAAAGTGGTGGCCCGCAAAGCCGCCTCGAGCAATATGCAGTCCAAGGTCAATTTATTTCAAGATTTGCATGTGCAGCTCCAGAAAAAACCAGGCGACATTCATGTGCTTTTGCAAGTCACCCTCGAGGGAGCCTTGCCCCGCCTGATCACCCCACAGCGCTACGCTTACGCCCATGTGATTGCCGAGTTGGTGGATCTGCTGCTGCCCGATAACCAAGCCCTCGAGGGGATTTTCGAGCTGTTTGTCTCCACCTTGCGCGGTCTTGCCACCCACCCTGACCCCGAATGGGTAGCCCAAATTATGCTGTTTCGCATTCTGGGAATCTCGGGTTTTGCCCCTTACCTGATTTGGCCCGACCACGATTTACCCCCACGCTTCGACCTCAAACGTGGGGGCTTCTCGAGCGACGAGGGCTTTAAACTCGAGCCACAAGTTGCTTTATTTCTGTGCGAACTGGGCCGCCATACCGTGCGCGAACTGTTGGACTTCACCCTCGAGCCAGCGGGCCGTAACCAGCTTTGGAACCTGCTCGAGCGCTATATGGGTCATCATGTGGGACACCTAAAGTCTTGGAGCGCGTTGGGGGCGCTTACCGAGGTGTGAGTTACTTATCCCACCAATCCCACATACACCTCAATCTGCCCCTTAATCACCTCGAGGGAAGCGGCCCAGAATTTTTCCGAGCGAATGTCAATTCCAAAACGGGCCGCAAGGCTGGCAGCATCAAACATACCGGTACTCGAGAGCAGTTCGTCGTATCTGGCTTTGAATAGCTCGGGTTCGCGCTTGTATTCGGCGTAGAGGCCCAAACTGAACAGTGCGCCAAAGGTGTAGGGATAGTTGTAATAGCTCAGACCTGAAATGTAATAGTGACCCTTCACGGCCCACATGTAGGGGTGGCGCAGATCGGCGGCTACTCCGTCGCCGTAGGTTTTTTCTTGGCACTCGAGCATCAGATCAGAGAATTCTTGGGGCGAAAGTTCGCGCTCCACTCGAGCCTCAAACACCGCTTTTTCAAAGAGAAAGCGGCTGTGAATGTCCAGCACAATTCCCGCATGGCCTTGCAACTGGCTCTCGAGGATGTACAGGTGTTCTGCTCCACTCGAGCGCTCGAGGGCAGCATTTGACAAAATCGCTTCGCAAAAGGTGCTGGCGGTTTCCGCCAAAGTCATGGGCATTTCGCGCTGCATGGGGGTGCGAGCTGCCAAATTCAGGTTGTGATAGGCGTGGCCCAGTTCGTGGGCTAGGGTCATTACGCTGTCCAAAGAATCGTCGTGGTTCAACAAAATGCGGGATTCGTTACTTGGCATTTCCATACAAAATGCTCCGCCAATTTTGCCCTCACGCGGATAAACATCCATCCACTGCTGATCCACCGCTCCAACTACAAAGTCCGCCATACGGTCTGAAAAGGTGCGGAACTGCTCGATTACCAAGCTGCAAGCGGCATCATAGGAATATTCAGTTTCACTTTTGCCCACAGGGGCGGTGATGTCGAACCAGGCCAGTTGTTCTTTGCCCAGCAGTTTGGCTTTGGCCTTAAAGTAACGGCGAAAGTCGGGCAGGCTTTTTTCCACCGCACTTTGCATAGCGCTCAGGGTTTCGGCATCCATATTGTTGATAAACAAGGTGGGTTCCACGCTATTGGCATACCCCCGCTTGCCATTTAGTACATTGGCTTCACCTTTGATACCGTTTAGCGCTGCTGCCAGTGGCACTTCCACGCTGCGCCATGCTGCAAGTTCGGCATGGTAAGCCGCTTCGCGCTTGGTGGGGTCGGGGTGGTTGGCTAGGCTGCGGACGGCAGGCATCGGCAATTTTTCGCCCTGCACCTCCACCATCATTTGGCTGGTGATGTTGCCATGCAGTTTGGACCAGGCATTCCCGCCCGATAGCGAAAGAAAAGTTGCCAATTCTTCTTCTGGGGCAGACATTTGGTGTTTGGCTTCGTGTTGCATCCGCTCGAGGGTAAAGGCGTGTTCCCGCAGCACCTCCGAGCGCTCGAGCAAGGGGGCCAAATCCAGACCGCCCACAAATTGAGTCAACTTGCTAAAAATAAGGCGCAGCGGCAAAGAGGCAGTCTCGAGCAAGCTGAGTTTGCCTTGGGCCAGTGCGTTGCGGCTATCGGTGGTGATGTACAGGTGCAGGTAGCCACCCAACAACTGGTAGTGTTCCAGTGTGGTGTTGAGGTCTTGAATCAGTCGTTCCAAGCCCTCGAGCGCTTCCACTGTTCCCGTTTGCAATGCGCCTAGTTGTGGGTTCAGTTCGGCAATTTTTTGCAAATGCTGTTGGTAGGCGGCTTCAAATTCGGCAGACTCGAGCGAGGGGAAAAATCGGTCATAATTCCAAGTTGCACTCAAAGTTTGGTTGCTGGCATGGGTGTTGGCCTGAGCTGGATGTTCAGTGGTCATAGCTCGAGTATACCCAGTTCAGATTAGCGCTGTAAGAGAGTGTGGAACGCCCGCCTTTTGTTTTTACCAATCTTTGGTGGGAATGGCTTCGCACCCCTCGGTCATCACCTCGAGGATCTGATAACGCGGCCCAAACCTAACCGTCACCTCGCCGCGCTCAAAATGCTGCGAAGAAACCACCACTTTGCGGTAAATATAACCGCCTTCGTCGTTTACGCCAATATCTGCACTTTTGGTAAAACGTAGCTCTACAATTTCCTTGAAGCGCTTAGTACGTACCCGAATGCGAAAGACGTTGCTATCCTCGAGCCGAATATAGATATTTTGTGGTGCGGCATCTTTTTTGCGAAACAAACCAAACATGTACAGCTCCTTTAAAGCTTTTGAGGTGATACTCGAGAACTCGAGACCGCCTCGAGGGATGTTTTACAGACGATATTTGCGATTTAATTAAAAAGAGAATTCATCACTTAAAAAATGAAATAAAAAACTCTTTTTAACGAATAACCAACAACGAATAACCAACAACGAATAACCAACAACGAATAACCAACCACAACCTCACTCGAGCTGAGCCAACTTCATAATCAAACCCGCAAGCAAGGCCGCTCGAGGGGGCATCTGGCTGATTTCGATGTGTTCATGCTCGGCATGTGCGCCCGCACCCACACAGCCCAAACCATCCAAGGTTGGGGCAATCGGAGCGGTAAAATTGCCGTCAGACATACCGCCCACCCCGCCTTCACCCACGGTAAAGCCCAGCTCGAAGGCCACTTGCTGGGCTTTGTGGAAGAGTTCCACCGTTTGTGGGCTGCGCTCGAAGGGGCTGCGATCCAAACCCCCCGTTATTTTAAGCGTGGTGCGCGGGTTCAGCGCGGTTAGGGCGGCAACATCGGCCTCGATGCGGCGGCCTTCCTCGAGGCTGGATACCCGCAAATCGGCGTGAAATTCGGCGTAGGCAGGAACCACATTGGTGGCTGTGCCGCCCAAAATCTTACCTACGCTGACCGTAGTTCCCAGTTCGGGTTTGGCTAGGCTCGAGAGCTGTAAGGCTTGGTGGGCCAACTCGAGGATGGCGTTGGCTCCTTTCTCGGGTTCTACCCCCGCGTGCGAAGCGATGCCCTGCACCTGCACCCAAAATTCCCCACCCCCTTTGCGGCTGGTTTTGAGGTTGCCATTGCCTTGAATACTGGGTTCGATTACCAAAACCGCCGCTGCCCCCGCTGCCAACTGCAAAATCAATTCCCTCGAGCTGGGGCTGCCCACTTCTTCGTCGGAGGTGATCAAAAACTCGAGGGTGATGGGCAACGCACTACCCAAACTTTGAATGGCTTTGAGGGCATACAGCGCTTGAATCAAGCAGCCTTTCATGTCGTAGGTTCCTGGGCCGTAGGCCAAATCCCCTTCGAGCCGAAAAGGAAGTCGCTCGAGGGTTCCGATGGGCCACACCGTGTCGGCATGGCCCAAAATTAGCACTCGAGCGGGATTTTGGTTGGAATTGTTGCTAGTGAATATACAATGCCGATGGTCGCCGTTCGGCCCCGAAATCCGCTGTGCCGTGGCTCCCAGCGCCACTAGCCAAGCCTCGAGTTGATCCAAAACTTGATCGACTTGCAGCGCGTTATAGCTGGGCGATTCAATTTCCACCAAGGTTCTTAAATCGTCCAACATGGCAGAACTTTGGCCCTCGAGGTAGCTCAAAAGGGAAGTATGGGTTGAAGACATGTTTTCAGTATACCCAAAGTGGACAGACCAAAAAAAAGCCCCTTTCGGGGCGATTTGGTGCGAACTCAAGTTTCAACTCAAGAATAAAACGGCTTAGACCATTTGTCTGTGGAATACACGAATAAATTACTCAGTCGAAAAGCAGGCTCATCGTATCGGATGCAATGCTCATGACTATTCTTAAACGGAAAACGCATGACGGACAACGGACAACTGCTCTAAGCCTGAATTGAAAACGAGGTTCCTGTGAGTGAAGCCAAGGTATCCGAACCCAAGGTAAGTGAAAGGTGTCCCTTGAGATAGAGATCAAAGGTTGCGGGGCGGCCCAAAACTTTCTCGAGGTGGGATAAGGATACTTCGCAGCTTTGTGCTTGATGTGCTTGATTTTGCAAACGAACCCGATTAAGGGTGCCAGGAACCCAAGAAAAACGAATGAGCGCAACGTGTTGCATAGAGATCCCCCAAGGAAACGGATGTACCGAAATGAAAAAGAGTCTGCGACACTACGGACTTGGGATACGAACTTGGGATATGAACTTGGGATAGGTGTGATTATGGAATCTTGCTGTTTTTGGGATACCCGCTAACCAAAAAAACAAACCCAAGGTGATAGTGCTCGAGCCGACACATTTGTCCAAACCACATTTGTCTAGACCACATTTGTTTAGACCTAGATATAGCCTAGCAAAAGATACAATCCCGAGCTAGAACTTGGCACACAAAGTGAAGCGTTTTCATAAGGCTTGCACTTATATTCACAAGCTATTTTTAATTCTAAAATACTTAATTACTGAGACTCTATAATTAACGCACTAAGCCGTGACAGACATCGGCTATACTTCTTTTGGAATGCCCCAAATCTGTAATCTGAATCAAATAAATTTTCAAAATGAGTACCAGATAAGGCGAGCCTTAAGTTCAGGTCGTACACTTTGTCGATGAAATGTACAAAGCGCAAAGCAAGGTTCTGATCTGAAAAAGCCCTGACATTTTCGATCAAAACTAAATGAATTCCCTCGAGGAGTTTGCCAAAATAGATCGGATGCACTCTGCTGAGATGATGGTTGAGTTGTGTCGCCTCGAGACGAGTGTAGGGTAAAGCACACTTCTGCTCGAGGGTATCTAGCTCGAGGGTGCTGAGCGGCTGAGCCGTTTTGCCTTGACGTTGGCGGTAATCGGGGCCATCCAAATGCAAGGTTTCAAAACGCGAAGCAATGCCCGTGATCTGCCGCTGAAAATCGGAGGCATTAAAGCGCCCCTGTCCCAATTGCCCAGGCTGGGTATTGCTGCTGGTGACCACATGGGTTCCTGCGGGCATCAGTTGGCTCAAAAAGGTATTGACCATGTGGGTATTGCCTGGGTCGTCCAGTTCAAATTCGTCGATGCACAGCAACTGATACCCCCGAAAAGCAGTGATGGCATTGTGCATTCCCAAAGCGCCAATGGTGTAGAGCAATTCGGCAAAGCTGAGAAAAACCTTGGAACCTTGAAAAGTGTGCCACGTTGCCGCCAGTAAATGGGTTTTGCCTACCCCAAAGCCGCCATCCAAATAAAGCCCCACACCTTCTGGGGGTTTACTTTTCAATCCCAGAAAGCCTTTTTTGGCTTTGGGCGGGTTGTGGGCAAAATGCTGTAGTCGCTCGAGGGCCACTTTTTGACTCTCAAACTCTGGATTGGGTTGGTACGTTTCAAACCGCACCTCCCCAAACCTCGAGGTGGGGGCAAAGCTCGAGAGCAATTCGTGTGCGGAATCGCCAAGAGAATTGCTTGGGTTGCGCTGTGGAAAGCGGTCTGTGATGGAAATACGCAGGAAATCGGTTGGGTGGGGCATTAGGGGAATATCTTACTTCCTAACCTCGAGTTCCACTTTATAATTCCCGCGCCTGGTTTCATTGATCACCCGTTTAAATTCAATTTGCCCCAAACCTTCGGCGCTGAGGGTGTCGCCTTGTTTAATGTCGGCACTCGAGCGGGCAATTTGTCCGTTTAATCTGACTTTGCCGTTTTCAATACCACTTTGAAAATATGCTCTCGAGACCCCAAATCCTCTTGCGCCCACCACATCGATTCGCATACTGGGAACCACTGCTTCGCGGGTTTTGATGCGGGACTTTTCGCCGCTCAGATCGGCTTCTTCTACGCTGACTTCGAGGGTTCCAAGGCGCTCGAGAGCCAAGAGCATATCCTTGGCTTTGCCCGTGGCAGCAATTTGGTAACGCCCGTGGTGAAAGCGCAGATCGCCCAAAAGATCAGGCTCGAGGCCCGCGTTTTTGAGGCCCACCATCAGATCTGTTTCGTTCCAGGCCGCAGGAAAATCCCCAATCAACTCGAGTACCGTAACGGGTTCGGAGACGTTGGGGATGTGTTCGGGAAAAAGGGTGATTACCGCCCGTGTGGGCGAGGCGAACCCGCCCGAGATCAGGTGTTTCACCCCTTCGACTGCCAAAATCCGCCGATCTAGGGTGTCTAGGGCGATAAAATTGGTTTTGACCACGCGCCCGCCAGCGGCTTGGGCGATTTGTTTTTTGAGAAGTGTATGCAAAGAATCCATGTGCTATACGCTAGCACAGCTTTTTGCATCGGACATCTGCCATTAAACCTACTCGAGCGGTACACTCGAGCAAATAGCCCAAAGGCGAGAAAATACCATACCTGACTATTACCTGACTTTGTGAGATAAAAATCATGACATGACCAATCCAAATCCAGGCTCGAGCCAAAATTCCAGTTCTAGGCGCTTTCGTGTAGATCCTTTGGTACTTAACCTGCTGGGTTTGATTGTGATCAGCTTGGTGGTAGGTGGATTTTTCCTAAAAACTGAACTGGATCGCCGCCAAACCTACCATTTAACTTTGGCGGCGGGTTCGGCGCAGGGCGAGAGTTTTGTGATTGCTCAGGCGCTGGCAAGTGTAACCCAGCGCTATTATCCCAATATCCAAATCACAGTCCTCGAGACGGGAGGGACTTCCGCTAACCTGACCAAGCTCGAGCAAGGGGAGGCGGATCTGATCACCGCGCAGTCCGATGTGGCAATCGGCCCCAAAGGGCGCTCGCTGGCGGTCTTGTTCGACGATAAATTTCAACTTTTGGTGCAAAACAGTTCGGGAATCAACAGCTTTCGCAAATTGCAAGGCAAGCGCATTGCCCTGCCGCGTTCGGGAGGGCAATATAACTCTTTCCTCGAGATTGCGGCCCATCACGGCCTTTCGGCGGGGGATTTTAACTTTGTGGGCGATACCGAAAGTGCCGCCGATGCCGCTTTTATTGCGGGTCAGGCCGACGCTATTTTTCGGGTAAGGGCGGTGGGCAATACCAACATCAGCCGTTTGCTGCAAGGTGGAAAGGCTAATTTTATTCCTGTAGAACAGGGCGCGGCCCTCAAGCTCAAATTCCCAGCGGTGAATGCCAGCATCATCCCCAAAGGAGCCTACCAAGGCAGCCCACCCATTCCTGCCAACGACTTGGATACCGTGGCAGTGCCTCGAGTTTTGATCGCCAGCAAAGATCTCGACGAGGATGTGGCCCGCAACATCACCAGCATTTTGTTTGAACACCGCCGTGAATTGGCGGATGCCATCCCCGACACCAACCGCGATGTTCAATCTTTGGTAGCCACCAGCCGCCCACCCACTCCAGGAAATGCTTTGGACGTAGCCATTCACCCAGGGGCGAGTCTATTTTACCAAGGGGATAACCGTTCGTTCATCCAGAAAAACGCCGATGTATTGGGCGTTCTGATTACCATTGCCCTGCTGGTGGGTTCTTGGTTTAGAGAAATTGGCGGCTTGCTCACCGCTCGCCAGAAAAACCGCGCCGATGAATATGGCAAAAAAGTGATCGTACTGCTCGAGCAGGCCCGCAACGCCCAAAACACCACTCAGCTCGAGGCCATTACCCAACAACTGCTAGATATTTTGACCCAAGCGGTCAAAGCCCTAGATGAAGATGTGCTGTCCGAAGAATCGTTTCAGTCTTTTCGGGTGATTTGGCAGATCGCCAACGAGGTTTCCAAAGACCGTAAATTGGCACTGGGTGGGCGGGTAAGGTAAGTTTTTGGTGATTCGTTGTTCGTTATTTGTTCAGGAATGGGTACAGCATTTTCCTCGAGATTACCAAGAAAAAAATTAGGTAGTGGATGGTTTCAAACCCGCCTAGTAAAAGAAATTCTCAAAAAAATGCCCCTCGAGCGACCCACAAAAGCCCAAACCTCGAGGGCATAATCAGTTAAAAACGCTCATCCAAGTGGGTTATAACGGGTGGATACACCAACCTCGAGCAAAATTTAACCAATCTAAAATCGGCCTGTGTTAAAAATCTTTCTTGCTTTTATGCAAGGGACGTAATATAGTAAGTACAAGAACAAAGCAGGGCAAACACACCTCGAGCGGGAAAATCATAACACACCTCTCGAGCGGGAAAACTCGAGCAAAACAACTTGAGCAAAAAACAGGAGATACCCATGACCAGGCAAGATACCGCATCGCTGCAAAGCCGTTTTGAACAGTTGCGCCAGCAGCACAAGTTGCAAAAAGCCCAGATTCAAACCCGCTCCGATCAACTCGAGCTGAGTAAAAATCGGGAACTGCTGGAGAAAGCCGCAGATTACACGGTGGATGCCATCGTCAAGGGAACCGCAGATTTGCAGCTCGAGATTGGGGCAGCGGTTGCCAACCTCGAGGAAAAGCTCTCTAGCGAAGCGGAAAAGCTGGAAGATTTGGTCAAGGCCATTGCGGTTGCCGACCAAGAATTGGGTGAATTGCAAAAGGTACGCATTGCCGCTGATGCCTTGTTTATCCTGCAACAAGAAAGCAAAGATCATTTGGCAAAGCTCGAGGAAGACCATACTGAGCGCGGCAAAGTGATCGAAAAAGACCAGCTCGAGAAGCGCCGCGATTGGGACAAGGAAGCCAGCGAGTTTGAAACCCAGCAAAGCGAACAGGCCGCCCAAACCAAAAAGAACCGCGAGCAAGAAGAGGCCGATTTTGCCTACCGCCTCGAGCGGGGCCGCGCACAAGATGCGGATCGCCAGAACGATGCCGAACGCAAGCTCGAGCGGGAACTTGCCGAACGCAAAGCCACCCTCGAGAAAGATTGGAAAGAGCGCCTTGCCAAGTTGGATCTGAACGAAGCCAAATACCAAGAAAACAAAACCAAAGTGGAGGCATTTCCCGCCCAGCTCGAGGAAGCCATTCAAAAAGCTCGAGCCGAAGGCATCCGCGAAGCCACCTCCGAGGCCAAAATCAAGTCGGATTTGGCGGAAAAAGAGTGGGAATCCAGCAAGCAGGGCTTTGAACTTCAGCTCGAGGCACTTACTGCGTCTCTGGCGGCGGGCGATACCGAAATTTTTGAATTGCAAACCCAATTGCAAAAAACCCTCGAGCAAGCCCAAAACTTGGCGGGCCGTGCTTTTAAAGGTGGTGAGGCATGAGCGTTAAACGTCCTGCGGAAAATGCTACCAAAGCCAGAATCCTAGAAGCCTTCGATGATTTGGGCAACGAATACGAAAGCCTAGAACAGCAAGTCCAGCAGTTGCAAAAGGAACTCAAAAGCGCTCAAACTGCGCCCAAAACCGCTCCTGAACCCGCTACCAAAGCGACCCCTGCTCCTATTTCTGCTCCCACCCTCGAGGTCAAACCCGTGAAAGCCTTTCCCCAATCTGATGGTCAAAAATCTGATGGTCAAAATAAAATGGAATCCACCCTCAAACTGCTCGAGCAACTGCAAGCGGGGATTTCCAGCACCCTGGCGGAGCTTTCGGAAAAACTGAGTGTGGAAGCGGGCAAGCTCGAGGATCTCAGCGAAACCACCCAGCTCGAGCGCACTGAATTGGGCGAACTCTACGAGCTGACCCTTGCCGACGATAGCCTAGACAAACTGCTTTCCGAGTACGAAGCGACTGCCAAGACCTCCAAAGAAGCATTCAGCACCCGCAAAGAAGCGCTCGAGGCCAAACTGTTGGAGCTGCGCCGTGCCTGGGAACTCGAGCAGGAAAGCCAGGCAAAGGCCATCCAAGACCGCAATCTTTTGTCCAGCACCACTCAAAAGCGTGAAGCCGAGGAATACAAATACGCCCTCGAGCTGTCCCGCAAACTGGGCGAAGAGCAGTACCAAGCCAGCCAGCTCGAGCTGAATAAGGCACGTATTGATCGCAAAGAAGTCCAAGATAAAGAGTGGGCCGAAGCCGAAAAACTGCTTGCTGAACGCGAAAAGAACCAGCTCGAGGCCAGCACCAAAGTAGAAGGGATCAAGGCCGAGAAAGAAGCCGCCATCAAAAAAGCCGAAGCCGAAGGGATGGGCATTGGCAACAAACAGGCTCGAGTCAAGGCCGATCTGTTGGGCAAAGAAATCGAAGGACAAAACCGCATATTTGTCCAACGCATCTCTGGTTTGCAAGCTCGAGGATCTCAGCGAAACCACCCAGCTCGAGC
>JANYFS010000563.1 GCA_025359705.1 Deinococcales bacterium
TGAGACAAATTGCAAAGAATTTCTCGAGTGAAAAGTAAAAATCATTGCTAATGCAACAGGGAAGGGTGTGTATTCTGGCTACTGAGTCGGAATCACACCTTTTTTTGGCTCGAGGAGAACCTATGATCACCCTAATCAAAACCCTATATGTTGCCGAAGCCACTGCCACCGGAGGCCGTACCGGACACGCCAAAAGCAGCGACGGTCTACTGAGCGTGGCGCTGAGAAGCCCCGTAGAGTTGGGTGGAACCGATAACTCTGGAACCAACCCCGAGCAATTGTTTGCGGCGGGTTACGCGGCTTGCTTTCAAGGTGCCTTGGCAGTGGCGGGCCGCCGTGCCAAAGTGGACACTTCTGCTTCGTTGGTGGCTGCCAAAGTCACGCTTGGAACCATCGAGGGTGGGGCTTTTGGCTTGGCGGTAGAACTTCAAGTGACTATTCCAGGATTGACTGTTGAGCAAGCCCACCCCATCGTGGAAGCAGCCCACCAGGTTTGCCCCTACAGCAACGCCACTCGAGGGAACATCGAAGTCAAACTCACCACACTCGAGGGCTAAACAGATTTCCTTGAGAAGGTATAGCGCTAAGCACTGAGATGGATACACATGTTCGAGATGTGATGAGGATTTTCGCGTGAGACAAGATTTACCAAGAATCATTCGAGGTATTTTTGTGTTGATCATTTCGAATTGCGCTATAAAAGAACACTCGAGCGGAAGCCATTTCAACTTCCGCTCGAGCTTTTTAGTTGGTTATTCGTGGTTATTTAGGGGTTTTGTGGCTCGAGGGTGGTTTTTAACTGGCGTTTTACCTGCCTTCCTTGACTACTTTCAAAACCGTCCCATCCACCCTAACCACCCGTACCACTGTACCAATAGTGCAATCTTCACCTTCCACCGACCAAACCCCATCCCCAATCTGTACCTTGCCGCGCCCGCCCACAATGGCTTCGGTCACGGGATAGGTTTTGCCAATGTAGTTCCTCGAGCCTTGATTTAAGCTCGAGTCTGCTTTTTCGGACATGCGGTGGGCCATACCCCGTCGCCATAAAAAAACACTGAGCGCAGAAAACAGAGCGAAGAAAATAAGTTGCACTTGCCACGAAGCGGGCATCACCCAAGCCATGATGCCGGTAAACACGGCTCCTGTAGCAAGGCCCAAGAAAAATAGGGCAGGAGTCACCAGCTCGAGGACTGCCAAAATGAGTGCCAAAATCCACCACGACCACGGTTGCATCCACTCGAGGGGCATATGTTCTCCTGTACAGGGTTTTGAGAGGGTAAGAGGGTAAGTTTTATTGAGAGCGAGAGTGCGAGAAAAAGATTGTGTCGCTCGAATTTTTTCTTTCTACGGATAACGGATGACGGACAACGAATAACGAATAACGAACCACAAAAAACGTCTTCAATCTTTGCTAAACGACTGTTTGGCGATTTCTGCGATGCCCGCAATCGAACCGATCATGCTGCTGGCCTCGAGCGGCATTAGAATCACTTTTTGATTGCTCGAGCTGGCGATTTTGCCGAGGGCTTCGATGTATTTTTCGGCAACAAAGTAGTTGATCGCCTGCACATTTCCCGCACTGATCGCCTGAGACAGCATGGCAGTGGCCCGTGCTTCGGCGGCGGCTTGGCGCTCGCGGGCTTCGGCTGCCAAAAATGCCGATTGGCGCTCGCCTTCGGCCCGCAAAATTGCCGATTCTTGTTGCCCTTGCGCCCGCAAAATGGCGGCTTGTTTTTCGCCTTCCGCCTCGAGGATGCTGGCCCGCTTCAGTCGCTCGGCCTTCATTTGCTGAGCCATCGACTCCACCAAGGCGGGCGGCGGGGTAATGTCTTTGATTTCTACCCGTGTAATTTTCACTCCCCAAGGTTGAGTGGCTGCGTCCACCACATGCAGCAGCTTGGAATTGATGATGTCGCGGTTGCTGAGCAGTTCATCGAGGTCCATGCTGCCCATCACACTGCGGATGTTGGTCATGACCAGGTTCAAAATACCGTTTTTCAGGCCCGAAACCTCATAGGTGGCCTTGGCTGCGTCCAAAATTTGGTAAAAAGTTACCCCGTCCACCCGCACTTGGGCGTTGTCTTTAGTGATCACTTCTTAGGAAGGCACGTCTAGCACCTGCTCCATCACATTGACTTGTGCTGAGATGCGGTCCAAATAGGGAATGATCAAACTCAAGCCAGGCTCGAGGGTTTTGGTATAGCGCCCCAGTCGCTCGAGGGTATATTGCCGTCCTTGCGGAACTATTTTTACACCTGCCAAAATGGTGATAAAGGCAAAAACCACCAAGATAATCACGAAAATTCCAAATCCTTCCATAAAATTCCTCCCAAAGTGTAGGCACGTTTTGGTTGCCCGCCTTTGAGTTATGGTACGCGCTCGAGGGATAGAAGTTTCCGTGCTGTTGTGCTGAAATTTAGTCTTCTTGAACCACCAAAGAGCGTACACTGTTGCCCTCAAATCCCTCGAGGGAATCGTGTTGAACGTGTGACTCGATCTGTATACTTGCTATAAACCTGTTAAATCCTATGCTGTTAGAATAATCTACATGGCAAAAAACTGGATCTCCCCGCTCGAGCTATCCGAGCGTCTGAATACCCCTAACTTGGCCTCCAATCTGGTGATTTTTGATACCCAATTTAGCCTGCCCAAACCCGATCTGGGTCGGCAATTGTACCTCGAGGGGCATGTGCCTGGGGCCATTTTTTTGGATGTGAATCTGGATCTCTCAAATACTGTGACCACCCATGGTGGACGGCATCCTTTGCCCAATTGGGACGTTTTTGTGGGCAAGCTCGAGGCGGCGGGGGTGAGCAACACCTCCGAAGTGGTGATTTACGACGATATGGGTTCGATGTACGCGGTGCGGCTGTGGTGGATGCTCAAATATTTGGGCCACAACAACGTAAAAGTGCTGAACGGCGGCCTTAATGCTTGGCTGGAGGCAGGTTTTGAAATGCAAAGCGGTGAACCCCAAACTGTTGCCCAAAAAGGAACTTTTGTAGCCCACCCTCGAGCGGAAATGCTCATTGATGTGGATTTTGTGCGCTCTGCCCTTGAGTCGGGAGCCTTCCGTTTGCTGGATGCACGGGCCGCAGACCGTTTTCGCGGCGAGAACGAAACTATCGACCCTGTGGCGGGACATATCCCCACTGCCCAAAGTTTTCCCTTTGCCGAAAACCTCGAGGGAGGAAAATTTAAAGATCGGGCGGCCCTCGAGCAGCGTTTTGCGGGCATCGACGACCAAACCATTTTGTACTGCGGCTCTGGGGTGACTGCGGCCCATAATTTTATTGTGCTAGACGAGTTGGGCGTGCGGCCCAAGTTGTATGGGGGAAGTTGGAGTGATTGGATTAGTTATCCTGAGAATGAAGTGGAGAAAGGAGGGTAACGCTTCGCGCTCGTGAGGGCGTGAGGGCGTGAAAAAGATTTTGGCGCTCGAACTTTTACCTATCTTTAACGAAAAATGAATCACGAATCACCAAACGGACAACGGATTACTACCCAAACCCTTGTAAAATATCCCCTATGGCAATTCAAAACATGCAAAACATCATCGTAATCGGGGCGGGTTTGGCAGGGCTAACTGCGGCTCGAGTGCTGAAACGTGCTGGGCGCAGTGTGCGGGTTCTCGAGTCTACAGACCGTGTGGGAGGGCGGGTCAAGACTCGAGTGCGGGAGGGTTTTACCTTGGATGCGGGGTTTCAGGTGCTATTTACGGGGTATCCTGCGGTAAAACGCAATCTGGATTTGGAATCCCTCGAGCTGGTGGCCCTCGAGCCTGGGGCGGTGTTGTATGGCAGCAAGGGGCGCTCGAGCTTGGGTGATCCGTTTCGGGGGGTGGGCAATATTCTGCCTTCGGTGATCAATCCGTATCTGACCCTCAAAGACAAACTGTTGGTGGCAAAACTGGCCCTCGAGCTGCGGGTGGGGCAACCTTGGGAGGTATTGCGCGGCAAAGACTCAGCTACCAAAGACTTTTTAAGCGATTATGGTTTCTCCAGCGTGGCCCTCGAGCAGTTTTTCGGCCCGTTTTTTGGGGGGATTTTTCTAAACCGCGCACTGGATACCTCGAGCCAGTTGTTCAAATACTATTTTCGGATGCTGATCGAAGGCCAAACTGCTTTGCCCACGGGTGGCATGGGCGAGGTATCGCGGCAGTTGGCAAGGGGGCTAAGTATCGAGTACGGAATACGGGTGGAGCGGCTCGAGTGGCTCAACGATCAGGTGCAAATTCACAGCTTGCGTGGTGATTTTGAGGCCGACGCAGTGATTTTGGCGGTCAGCCCACCCGAACTCGAGCGACTACTGGGCATCCAAAACCCCCTGCCCAGTGTAGCTTCCACCTATCTGTATTTTGCCAGTCCTACTCCGTTCGAGTCTGGGAAACGGTTGCTTTTGAATGCGGGTTCGGGCCTGATCAACACAAGTCTAATCAACAATGCTTTGTGGGTTTCCAATGCCGTTCCCAGCTACGCCCCAACGGGTCAGGGGTTGCTCAGTGTCACGGTTTTGGGAAGTCCAGACCTGACCGATGCCGAACTCGAGCAGCACATCCGCCTCGAGCTGGCAGCCTGGTACGGTGAAAGCGAAGTACAAAAGTTGCGTTTGCTCGAGGTGGAGCGCATTGCCCACGCTCAATTTGCTCAAAATGCAGGGTTTTCTGGCAAGTTACTGGGTCACTCGAGCGCTGTGGAAAACGTCTACATCGCCTCCGAACTCAACGCGATGAGCAGCATCCAGGGTGCAATGGAAAGTGGGGAAAAAGCTGTTGCCGCACTGTTGGGCGATGTACAGGGTATGAGCCGCCCTCGAGGGGGATAGCGATAGCTCGAGGGTAAGTGGGTAAAGAGGTCAGGGATGAAATTATTTGCGTTTTTTGCTCTTTTACTAAAAACGAACCCTATACAAATCCCTTAACCTTCTCCCAAAGCAAGAATCAGCTTTGCTGGCTTAAACTGTTGACCATGCGGCAATATACACAGCAATCCACACAGCAATCGATGATCAAAACAACACTCACAACTCTTGGATTGGCAGCGGTGGCGAGTTTGAGCCTCTCGAGCTGTTTCCCTCGAGCCAGTGCGGGGGTGCAGCCACCACGCATCGAGGTGGAGGACACGGTTTTGCTCAAATTGAACCCGCCCAGTTTGGGGATTGCACCCGAGGCGGTGCTGGGGCTGAAGCTGAAGATCACCAATCCCAATCCGTTTGGGGTGAATATTGCCAGAATCCAAGGCAAACTCTATTTGGATGACGGCGAATCGGGGGGGGTGGAAATTCCTGGCCTGAACATCAACCCCACAGGAACCTCGAGGGTGGAAACCCAAATCAGTATTCCGCTGAACGAGGGCAATCTGAACCGCTTTATCAAGGTGGTGCAAGGCAAAAGCGTCACCTACCGAGTAGACGGAACCCTAACCCTCGAGGCGGGAGTGTTGGGCAAGCCCGTTTTGGGGCCATACACCGTGTTTCAAGGGGTGATCCGTGATGCGCCGCTACTGACCGCGCCAAACTTCCGTTTCCGCCCCGAATTGACCCGTCTGAACATTGGTTTTGATGGCATCACCCTCGAGACTGGGCTAGAGATTCAAAACCCCAATATTTTGGGATTCCGTTTGAAGGTTCCACTCGAGCTGAAAATTGGCGGTGAAACCGTGGCAGGAGCCAGCCTAGACAGCGTAATTCCCGCTCGAGATTCAGGGATTTCTTACCTGACTTTTCGCTTCAATCCGCTAAAAGTACCCCAAGCCTTGCTGCGCGGAGCTTTCAACTTTACCTTGTCGGGCCGCCCTACGGTTTCGGCCCCTGGTTTTGGTGAAAAAGCATTTGACTTTGGACTGTTGACGGAGGGGAGCGCCCAGAAGTGAGCAGCATAGAACACAATTTTGCTCGAGATTTTTCTCGAGGGCAAGAACACGGCGCGTGGGCTTTCCTTCCCGAACAACCGCTCGAGGGGAACCCGCACGGCTCACTGTTTGGGTTGACCTTCAGTGCCAAAGATCTGTTCAAAATTGCGAACTGGCCCCAAAAAGCCAGTACATATGCAGCCTTGCCCCACATTCCGCCCTCGAGGGTGGTGCTGGATCTGCTCGAGCGGGGTGCAACCTGTGTGGGCCTGACCCATTTACATGAAATTGCTTTGGGAATCATGGGGCTGAATCCGATTGCGGGACAAGCCAAAAACCCACATGATCCTGCGCGGATTTCGGGGGGCAGCTCGAGCGGGGCCGCCATTAGTGTAGCGTTGCACGAGTGTGACTTTGCCCTCGGAACCGACACAGGCGGCAGTATTCGCATTCCTGCCGCGCTGTGCGGGGTGGTGGGCTTCAAACCCACACGGGAGCTGTACTCGAGGGAGGGGGTACTTACCCTCAGCCCAACCTGCGACCATGTGGGGACTTTAGCCCGCGATGTGACGACTCTCCAGCGGGTTCACACGGCCTTGCATTCCGACGAAGCCGCACTGCACAGCGCAACCCCGCGTTTTGGTTTTTGGAACGTACCAAACTGGCTTGCCCCCGCTGCTTGGCAGGCTTTTGAAGCTGTAACCTCGAGCCTAAACGCCCTTCCTTTTTCCTTTCCTGAAGTGCTGGAAAGCTATGCCAATATCGTGCAATATGAGGCGGCGCGTTTTCATCGTGTGGCCCTCAAGCAAGAACATCCTGGCTTCTCGAGTGCTACCCTCGAGCTACTGCGGCGGGGGCAAGGTATTTC
>JANYFS010000565.1 GCA_025359705.1 Deinococcales bacterium
GCTCGAGCGGGCACAAAGTTCGCTGGATTTATTGGGCCTAGATTCGGCGGGCCTCGATGACCGCGATAAACTGCTGCTGACCACCCTGATCGAGCGCTTTGCGGGTGGCCCCGTGGGTTTGGATACCTTGGCGACTGCACTCAGCGAAGACAGCAACACCCTCGAGGATGTCTACGAGCCGTATTTGATCCAATTGGGATTTATCAAACGCACCCCACGGGGCCGTATGGCAACCCGCCACGCCTATGTTCACATGGGCTTTGATCACCTGATTGACCCAACCGACTGGCCCGAAGCGGGTATATGAAAAATAGGTTAAATGACCCTTAATCTATGGTAAATCTACCGCGAATCCACCGATCAGCACGCCTAAAAACCAAAATTTGCCATCGATAGCGGTTTCTATAATGAAAAGCAATGAATACCTGCGCTACTTCTCTACACACCCGTTACACCCGTTTTTGTAATCGTGTGATGGGAGTTGCATCCCAAAAATCAAATCCAAAATCCAACCCAAAATCCCAAAAATTCACAAGATATATCACAAGATATATCACAAGATATATCAGTGGATATACACAGTATGGGGTGATGGATGCTCGAGGGTAAATTACGTCAAGTCCCACTGAGCGAGCTTTTTGGTCTGGTCAATATTGGGCGCAAAAGTGGATTGCTCAAACTATTTTGCGAAGGCAAAGAGTCCCACGTCTATTTTGAAGATGGTCAACTCACCTATGCCCGCATCCTCGAGGGGTCGAATTTGGGCGAATACCTGATGCGGATGGAACTGCTCAGTGCGGTGCAAGTGCAGCAATTGGTCAATTTACAGCGCAAAGAAAACCCACATACCTTGCTGGGTCTGATCGCGTACCGCCGCAAGCTGATTCAAGAAGACCAATTGATCGATGCGCTGAAGGCTCAAATTAGCGATACCGTGACCGAGCTGTTGCAGTGGTCGCAAAACCCTCAATCTGCATTCACCTTCGAGGAAGTCAGTGGTGACGCCTCGCAGGTTCCCACTGAGCATCACTTTAATCCGCAGCAGGTGCTGCTCGAGTCTGCCAAGCGCATCGATGAATGGTCGCAGGGTCAAGCCGAGCCGTGGCAGGTGTTGCGGGCGCGGGACAACGGACAAAGTTTAGGACTCGAGGAGTGGGAGCTAATTTCGTTGATGAATGGGCAGCGTTCCTGCGCCTCGATTGCCACCGAATTCGATTTGCCCGAGGGCGAAATTTACCGCCGTTTGTACAAATTGATCGAGCGTGGAGCCGCCGAAGTACTGCCAGTACATCCCGAAGATCCCTTTATTTTGGTGGTCAGCCCCAGCAGCACCCTGCGCCGCTTATGTACCATTTTGCTGACTCGGGCCAGATACCGCACCGTCACCGCCTCGAGCATGGAAAAGGCGCTCGAGGCTCTAAAAAATACCTACATCAGTGCGGCAGTGATCGACAGTACCCAGCCGCTTCCCGATTCTAAAATCTTGCGTGGTATTCCAGGCCGCCAGCATTTACCCGTGATCGCCCTAACCAACGAGCCACTCAGTTTTTGGGCAAGGATGGCTAAGCTGCGGTATTTGCCCAAGCCAATGGAAGAAAATGTACTGCTCGAGGTGATTTCTCAAATGGTAAGACGGCCCACATAAATGCTTTATAAACCCGCTTTGTAAACCCGCTCGAGTACGCCTAAAACCGAAAAGCAGCTTGCTGGACAAGCTTGAGAGAAAATGGAAAAATGCGCTTCCATTGGGCATTTTTCAGCTTTGTAAGGACTTGCTAAGACGGTGAGCGAGGGGTGGGCTATACTAGTGGGATAGCGAGCAGGGTGGAAGGTTGTCCGCTCGAGTACAGCCTTAATTTTTAAGCAAACACATGTTGTATTGAGTGTGTTTTGCGTTTTTTTTGTCTCTGGTGGGTTCTTAGGTCGGGTTTCGGGGATGTTCTCTGGTGTATTTTTTTGTTTCGGCTCGAGGTTTAGAGCGGCTTAGATGTGAGGGTGTGGTGGGTGTGGTGATCGGTGAGTAAGGACGAAGTACGCTCAAAAGTCAATCTGTCCGAGTTGGTTGCCGAGTACGTACATTTGCAACCCGCAGGGGCGGGGCGTTTTCGTGGCTTGTGTCCGTTTCACAAAGAAAAATCCCCCTCTTTTCATGTGGATAGCGCTCGGGGTTACTACTACTGCTTTGGCTGCAAAGCGGGCGGCGATGCCTTTAACTTTTTGATGAACCTCGAGCATCTGACTTTTGCCGATGCCCTCGAGCGTTTGGCGATGCGGGTAGGTGTCACCCTCGAGCGGCGCAGTTCTGTGGAAAAAAGCCACCGCGATTTGTACGAGATCAACGAAATGGCCCTGAGTTATTTCAAAGAGAACCTTGCAGGAACCGCCCAAGCATATTTTCTCTCGAGGGGATTGAACCCCAACAGCCTCGAGCGCTTCGAGTTGGGCTACAGCCCCGCCTCATATGATGGTTTGATTCGCTATGCTCGAGTGCGTGGGGTGGTGGAAGCGCAGTTGCTGTCGGCGGGTTTGCTCTCCGAAAATGAAGAGGGCCGCAGCTATGACCGTTTTCGTGGACGGGTGATGTTTCCGATTCGGGATGTGTTGGGCCGTTTGGTAGGTTTTGGGGGTCGGGTTTTGGACGACTCTAAACCCAAATATTTGAACACCCCCGAAACCGAGATCTTTAAAAAAAGTGAGCAGCTCTACGGCTTTAATTTGGCACGGCGATCCGCCTCGAGCGGTCAGGAACTGCTGGTGGTAGAAGGCTATTTGGATGTGATCGCGCTACAACAAGCGGGCTTTGAAACCCCCGTTGCCACCTTGGGAACCGCGCTCACCGCCGATCACGCCACCCTACTGGCCCGCCAAGGAGTCTCGAGGATGGCTCTGTTATTTGATCACGATGCCGCAGGGCAACGGGCCACCCTCAGCGCCCTAGATCAAACTGTAGGGTCGCGCTTTGCGGTGCGGGCTTTGGTACTGCCCAACGGCAAAGATCCCGCCGAAGTGCTGGCTTCGGGCGACCTCGAGTCTTTGAAAAAAGCCTTGCTGGGCGGTATCGACGAGGTGGAGTTGCGGCTCGAGTACGCCTTTAAGCAATACGACATCCGCACGGTGCAAGGTAAACGCGACTTGCTGATGTTTTTGCTACCGCGAATGCAGGCGGGCGGGGTGGATTTGTTGGATGCTTCGGAACCGATTGCTGCCAAAATGCGCCGCCGTGTGGCGGAACGCCTCGAGATTGACGAGAAAAAACTGAGCGAATGGGTTGCCAGCAAGTCCAAATTCAAAAATCTGTCCTCCACTCAAGTAATGGGAATGCTCGAGGGGCGGGGCGAAGAACTACGGGAGCGACAGTTTGCTCATTTTTTATTACAAGATCCACGGCTACTTTCTAAACTCGAAGACGAAAGTTTATTTCACAGTTTAATTGTGCGAGATATTGTTAAAGTTATTCGTGAGACGGGTTCTCGAGAAGCAGTTTTTGACCATTTTAGAGGGCGTGCCGAAGAAAAAGAAGTCCTCGAATTGATGTTTGGCGTAGATCGCCCTGAAATGATGGCTGGGGCAGAAGCATCTTGGCAAAAAATACAACAAATGGGATCTGAGCATATGGAGGAAATCAAATCACATCTTGGGGAAAAAGAATTACTCCAAAATTTAGTTGTTTTGAAGAAGAAATTATCTTCTGTTAAACCTGAAGCGGAAATGCATTTATTGCAAGAAATTAACGATGTACAAAAAGCAGTGGAAGCCGAACGCCGCTCGAGGATGACGAGAGGAAGGGCTTAATTGGTTATTCGTTTGGTTATTTGTTATTCGTGTGCAGAAAGACAGAACCAGCCAGCGGACAGGCCGCGTGGCGTGCCGCTTTGTCCAAGATGCGGCCCGTCCCTACGAAAGATTGGTTTTCTGGTAAAAAGTCGCTCCCAAAGGTCATGTCTGGGAATTAGATTAACTTGGTATTATCCATAAGTTCCTTTGCGCCAGATCCACTCGAGCGGCCCCATTTTAAAAAAGCGCAGCCATAGGGTACTCAGCAGGATTTGCAGTGCAAAAAACCCCAGCACATAACCCAGTGCGCCCACCGCACTCAATTTACCCAACATTTTTAGGCCATACGGGTACAACACAAAAGTAAAACACAGCGATTGCCCAATATAATTGCTCAAGGCCATGCGCCCTACCCGCTCGAGGGCTAGAATTCGCTTTCCTGCACCATAAAAAAGCATCAAACTCGAGAGATAAAACAGGGCCAAAGGTAGGCCAACCAAAGCGTGTAGGGTGTAGTAAGTTCCATCGTCGGCAAAAACCAAGTGGCGCACGTACCAGACATTGACCGCCAGACCCACGGGTAAAAATACCGCGAACACCCTCCACCAAAAATACCTATATTTTTGTGGCTCGAGCGCTCGACCCGTTTGTACCAGCCAACGCCCCAGCAGCATCACCCCAATCAACCAAGGCAAATAAAACAGGGCAGTCTCAAAATGGCCCCAAATCCCTTTAAACCGCCCCCAAACGAACTCGAGCCAGCTTTGGGCATTTTCGGTTTGGGGGAAAGGGAGGTCATAGCTGTGAAAAATACTTAAAAAATAGATTGCCCCAACCAACAAACAGGCCAAACTGGTGATTAAAAGATTTTTACCCTCGAGCCTGCGAAGCCGCAGCATTGCCAGACCCACAAAGCCGTATACCAACAGCACATCCCCGTCCCAAATCAGTACAAAATGCAGTAGCCCCATTAAAATCAAAATCCCCAAGCGCCTCGAGTAGATCCGCAGGGCTTCGGTTTCGCCCAGCCGCAGCAGGCGGTTCCACTGCAAAGCAAAACCCATGCCAAACAGCAGCGAAAACAGCGAAATAAACTTGCCGTAGCCCAAAAACTGCTCGAGCAGCATGGTCAGATCGTTGGCGTTTTGGATCACTTTATTGGGGTATAGCGAAGCGGTATTGCACAGGTTGATCCATAAAATACCCCCCAAAGCCAAGCCCCGCACCGCGTCCAGCACGTTCACGCGCTCGAGGGTAGGGATCGCCTTGGGGGGCAAGTTCAGTTCTGGTGGGTTAATTTTTACCCTCATGACCCATCAACATTAAATCGCGGAACTCGAACACTGCCCGCTGCAAGGCTCGCAAAGACCGCTCAAAATAGCCCTTAAAGTCGTTGGGATGGTGCATAAAGCACTCGATGGTCGCCGAGGTATCGTCGTTGCGAATATAAACCTTGACCACCTTAAAACGCATGTTGATTTCATTGGCGGCATTGATTCCGCGCAAGCGCTCATCTTCATCTTCGAGGTTCCAAAAGCGGGCATAGACCAACTGAAAAAACAAATCGTCGTCTTCGCTGACCGACAAATAATAGTGTCCACCTTCGTACTTGAACGTTACATCACCATCTTCATCGATACTGGGACGGTAGCCTTGCTCAACTAGGAATTCACTGTATTCTTCGGATCGTTTCATGCAGCCTCCGGTAATGGGTTGGGGTTAGATTTGTGCTGGGACTCGAGGTTGACTTTAGCGCTTAAGATCTCGAGGGATTTTCTCGAGGGATCTCGAGGGAGGTAGTGGAGTATGCCCACATGTTGAAATTATCTAGGGCATGTTCTACACACAAAATGCTCGAGATTAGCATTCGCAAGTTGACCACTACCGTCACGCCGATCACCCTGAACTAAAACCCTTTGATTATCTTGAGGTTTGCTCCAGGGGCCATCCCTTGAAGTGAAATTCAAAGTTTGCCCCCTCGAGCCTTAACACTCGAGGGGGCTTTTTTTATTTCGTTTGCTCGAGGGCAGTAAGGCAAGATTTAGCCCTTAAGAGGGTTTTAAGACGCAGCTTGATACCTTAAACACACAAGGAAACACAACACCGCAGACGCAACACTCACCCGCACAGGAGAAACACCATGAAAAATATTCTCAAGCTTGCTGCCGCCCTCTTCGTCCTCTCTAGTTCCGCCTCAGTCTTAGCCATCAGTGGGCCAGTGAGTGTAGATCAGCCGTCTCAGCCCACAACTATGAAAATCAAAATTATAGACATGCTGGTTAGTTCCGTTGTCGGTACCGCCCGCTTCACCCCGCCCGAGTTCTGCTACGTGGGTAAAATTAAGGTAGCTTGTACCTTCACGAATGCTCCCTCCAAAGATCCCACTCGACCCTAAGCTTAAATCCTGTGGGTCATTCCCCAGGTGCTTGTTCAACCCAACAAAGCGCATGACTTTCACCAAGAATGCAGGTGAGGGTCATGCGCTAAAAACGATCAAAGCCAACAGTGCCTCATACCCCTGATTGCCCTCGTGCTAACCAACACACCCTAGAAATATCTGCTACAATTGTATCAATATAGCAATGTAGTAGGTAAAAAGGTCGTGTGGCATGGCAATTATCGCTTTAACATCCGAAAAAGGCGGGGTAGGAAAATCCACTCTGGCCCTCAACCTCGCGGGAGCGCTCTCGAGGAACGGAGCGACGGCTTTGGTGGACGAAGATCCGATTGGCGGCTATGCAGGACTGTCCAGCATTCCGGAATTTGGCGGCGAGCGCGCCTTTCACGGCAATATCCAAATCAGCATCATCAAAAATGATGACCGAAGCGTTCCCGCCAAGTTCCATTGAACATTTTTTGATCGTGTGTGCGGCCTGACTAAGAAGAATGCG
>JANYFS010000580.1 GCA_025359705.1 Deinococcales bacterium
CCAAAAATCCCGCAAAGCTGATCGGCAACCACAACAGATGCCCACTAAAATAAGCAGTAGCAGCAAAAAAAGCCAGCTTAGTCGCCTCTTTGGGGCTTTTGGCCCCCGCCAGACCCGCAAAAAGAAAGGCTAAGGGAATGACCAAGAGCGGACTCCACGGGAGGGGTAGCCCACATCCCGCCATCACAATTCCAACGATTAAGGCCTGCCATATCTTCACAGGCGCATCATACCGCAGAAGATGAAATCCCCTCGAGGTATAAGGTAAAAGTACCGTGTGGTTCAGGTTTTTCACAGGATACACACCTCGAACCAGGGGCGAAGTGGACGACAAAATCTTAATCTGATTCTTAATTTCTCTTAGCTTAGGACTGAGATATAGTAATCTTTATAGTATTCTTAGGTTCGGTAATATTGGGGTCAAATGAGTCCAGCAAATGAATCCAGCAGACACGTACTAAACGCATAGTGGGACAGTTTTATGGGGGCAATGGGGTTTATATGGGATTTATGGTGAGGTCGATTCGGGGGGGCATTGCTTTTGAAAATCGCTTTTATCAGTGATATTCACGGAAATATTCATGCACTGAGAGCGGCTTGGCGCTGGATTCAGGAGCGTCGGCCCGACCATGTGATTTGCTTGGGGGATTTGGTGGGCTACGGAGCCAACCCCAGCGAAGCCATCGATTTTATTGATGAGCATGGTTTGCGCTGTACCCTTGGCTCGAGCGATGCGCGGGTGGCCTACGAACTCAGTGAAAAATTTGAAAAACGCGAAGGCTTGTCCGAACAGACCCTCGAGTGGACTAAAACCGTGCTAACCCCCGAGCAGAAACAATTTTTGCGGAAGTTGCCCACCAGTGGGCGCATGGAAACCCCTAAAGGCCGCCTACGTTTTTGCCACGGCAGCCCCTATGACCCCGATGACCGCCTGGATTTGCACGGCGCAGCCAAAGACCTCAACGAACTTTTGGCCTCGCTGCACTGCGAGGTATTGGTCTGTGGTGGAACCCACATCCCGTATGTGCGGGCTTTGGCACGCGGAGTGGTGATCGACCCTGGGTCGGTGGGGTTATCACTGAACGGTGAGCCTGGGGCGGATGTGGCTTTTTTGCAGATTTCGGAAAACGAAGTTAAGACCGAATTGATTAAAGTCCCTTACGATACTGCCGCCGCCGCCGCCGATATTGTCACTTGGAATCTACCCAATGCCATTACCCATGTGTTGCGTTCGGGGAAAATGGGATAGGTTCGTTATTCATGATTCGTTTTTCGTTTGGAATACTTTCAAATCGCAACAAACAAAACTATGCTCGAGATTATGCTCGAGATGTGGTTAATTCAAAAACACGCTCGAGCATAATTTTGTTCGTACTCTAATTATTTCCACCAAAAATACCACGTGGGTGAGTGCATTAAAGCTGCTGCCAAGCGGTCAATACTCTCGAGGCCGTTCACTACAATATTTTCGCAGTAGATATATTGCTCGAAAGCCAATTCATAGGCTTGCTTGAGGTCTTTGGGCGGTCTTCTGACCCGCATCTCGAGGACATCTCCCGTCAAAATTACCGGGTCGGCTCCATAATTAACCGACCAGTGCCGCCAAAAAGCCACATGCTCCACCGCAGGCGGGCAACTTTGCCAGCCACCAAAGTTGAGGTAGGCGGGCAATTCTTGGCCCTTGGTGGTGGGCAGTAAGGCAATGTGCATGATCGGTTTGGATCTTTTTTGCGGAACCTCGAGGGTAAAAAAGCGTTCCTCGAGGGTTTCGGTGTGCAAAGTGGGCAATGTGCCTCTGGGGATACGGTGCATCCGTTCGCGTAGCCGCTCGAGGATCATACGGGAGGTGTTGGTGGCGTAGCCTTGGGTCAGTAGGCTATGGGTATGCGCTTGGTAGATGTCCAATTGGTCTTCGTGCATGGATACGGCGGCAAAATCCCCAATCATGATCGGGTAAAATTCGCTCTCGAGGGTGATGTTGTACAGCACTTTCCAACGCTCGAGGGCCATTTTCCAAGGTACTTTGACGCAATAAGCCGCTGGCCCCCAAGCAAAAAATTCGCTGGAGTCGATGCAGTAGCGCTCGAGAGTGAGGGAGAGTTTGGGCGGAAGCAACAAAGTGCCTTCATGTTACACAAATGAGCGTCAGGCTTTCTCGGTTTGCTTTTCGGAAGCGGGCGAATACAAGTTAAATTTTGAGAATGATCTTGGAATTTAGCCTGATTTAGCCTAAGTAACTCCCATACCAGATTTAGAGATTTTCTAAATCTGGTAGCGACCAAAAGGAGTAGGGAGCGGCCCAGCCCATAAGCGGCCCGTCCCGTGAGGTGACGCAGTTGGGCCAAGACAGGTGCTGCTGTTGGGTCAAGACAAAGAAGTTCCTATCAGCTATGTTTCAGATATTCTCGCAAAGCTCGAAATCTTCCACTACGCTGATAGGAATTTAGTGGCTCGAGTGTTGCGTGCGCTGCTGTTTCATCTTTTGATTTAGCGTTGATTCAGCCTTGGGTTTTATCCCCATCCGATCCCTCGAGCCAATGGCTCCAGTGGCTCAAGACTCGAGCCACCATTTTGCGAAGCGAGATTCTGGGAACCATCCGCTCGAGGGCGGCTTGCTGGTGTACTTCTTGTAGGTGAATGTTGCGTTCGATGTCAAAGTTCATAATTTCTCCTCTTGAATGATCTTCCGTTACCCCTCGAGTGTGGGGCGTTGGGTCATGAATAAATGATGCAATTGAAGCTACTCCCGATGCTATGGGGGAATTCGACTAGGTTTTATGTTGGGTTTTGTGGTAAAGAAAACTTGCCCTCGAGTGGATGGTTCTTAAAAACCTCCTTTAGAGCAGTTGTCCGTGATCCGTTTTTCGTTAAACATGTGGTCATAAATATCGTGTTTCAGACGAATGAATCATCTTTTGAGCAATATGCTTTATCCATTCATGATTCTGACAAATGCGCTAATTCTGCTCAACACTTTTTCACGCAACACTTTTTCCAAACAACAAACCCCCACGCTCGAGCGTGGGGGTTTGTTCATCTACATGGTGTACTGGGAGGAAGTTAGGAGGAAGTTAAGAACGGTCTCGGTTGTAGCTGCCGCTGCGGTTGGAATCACGGAAGCTGGGTCGTCCACCACGGTCTCCGCCTCGGTCCCCTTGGGCATGGCGAGGACGGTCTTGGTAACGATCTCCACCGCCACCTGCATAACGTCCACCGCTCGAGCGTCCACCCCGATCATCACGGCGGTCAGGTGCGTCGATCAAGTCGGGGAGATCTTGGGGCAAGCTCAACACCACTTGCTCCTCGAGGGGGGAAGCTGCCATCAATTTCTCGATGTGGCGGGTGGGGATGTCGGCAACTGCACCACCGTTGAACAAGCGCACGCGGCCCAACAGCTTAGCATCCAAGTCGAGGGTACGACAGATCAGGGCCACGGCTTTGGGAATACCCAAACGAGGCGCATCGAGCTGTACGGTGGTCATATCTTCTTCGCCCGAGAGCAAAGAGACGTTGCGAACGGGTTCGGTAGCGCCTGCAATGCGGGCCAGAGCGCGGGCCAAGGCTTCTACGCCCATTTCCTCGAACAAGGCTTGGGCCTGATCCATAAAGGGGGTAGCAAGTTCGGCTTTGACTTTGCGAACCAAGTTGCCGGTGGTATCGACCAAGGCTTCGACAACTTCGTGGCTTTTGGGAGCATCACGGCGGATAAACTGTACGCCCGTGGCGTGTTCGAGGTTACGCAAACCGCGCATTTCACGGTCTCCAAACAGCACCAAAGCGCGGCCCGAGCGACCCGCACGGCCTGTACGACCACTGCGGTGAATGTAGGCTTCGGTGTCTTGGGGCATATGGTATTGCACTACCAAATCCACTTCGGCAATGTCCAGGCCGCGAGCGGCAACATCGGTGGCGACCAAAACCCGCACCATGCCCGAGCGGAAGGAAGCCAAAGCGCGTTCACGCTGAGACTGGGCCATGTCGCCGTGCAAACCCTCTGCCTCGAGACCACGACCAATCAGCTCGAGGGCCAATTCGTCCACTTCACGCTTAGTGCGAGTAAACACGATGGCTTTTTCGGGGTTGTAGACGGTCAGCAAATCACACAAGACTCGAGTGCGCGACTTGCCCACTTTTACCGCCAAATGCTCTACGGTTTGCGAGGTTTTGCCAGACTCTTCGCCCACCAAATCCACCAGTTTGGGGTTTTTCAGCAAACGACGAGCTAAGCTCAAGACTTCGCGGGTCAGGGTGGCACTGAAAAACAAGGTTTGGCGCTCGGCAGGGGTGTCTGCCAAAATGCGCTCCACAGGCTCGAGGAAGCCCACATTCAACATTTCGTCGGCTTCGTCCAGGACTGCGAATTCGATTTTGGAAAGATCCAAATTGCCACGATCCAAGTGATCGATCAAGCGACCAGGAGTTCCCACCACAATGTCCACGCCGCCCATCAGCGAGCGCTCTTGGGGAGAGTAAGGTGCGCCGCCATAAACGGTGACGACCCGCAAGTTAGGGGCAGTAGCCTCAAACTCGCCCGCAACTTGCTTGGCAAGCTCACGGGTAGGAGCCAAGATAATAGCGCGGGGCGCGCGGCCTCGCTCGCGGCTGGGTTGCATTTTTTCGATGATGGGCAAGGCAAAGGCCAGGGTTTTACCCGTTCCGGTACGAGCGCGACCAATCAAATCCTGACCCGACATGGTGAAGGGAAGGCTTTGAATTTGGATAGGGGAAGCAATGGTGATGTTGCGAGCAGCAAGAAGCTCGACAACCTCGGGGCTGAGGTTTAGTTCGTTGAAATTCATGGTTGTATCCTTTCCTGGGCACTCGACGACTCCCAAGAAGGCTTTGCAACCTGCAACAGTTTTGGAGTTTGTCTCGTCTCGCCCACAGGTCAAACACCCTTTGTTGATGGTGTTTGCTGGCGATATGTCGGTTACGGTAAGAGCCACTTTTTCAAGGGCATCATTTCGGCAACTGCTCGAGTGTAGCAGACAAGGCAGGGATTAATCAAGTGTGAGGAAAGTGCCTTAAAGCCCATTGCGCCGCATAAACCCAGAATCAACCCAGATTGGCTTTCCGCTCCTTTCCACTCGAGGGGGACACACCTGCATCCAGATTGCAGCAAAAATATCGAAAATTAGACAGACAACTTCACTCAATCCACTCCATGAATTTAGTCTTTTACGACAAAGTTTTCAATGCAACCTTGCTCGAGCCAGATCCACTCGAGGTTTTCTTGAGATTGTCTCAAAATCTTTGCAAGCGTTTACAAGGGGGTGCAAGATTGTGAAATAAATATTTTGAAGACGATTTCGCAGCCAAAGCCTACACAAGTACCGACATAGCAGGCATTTTTTAGTTTTGTAACTTTCTTAGGGACACATTGGGTATCGTTCAGAATCATGGGTTGGCAAGCCTTCACACCAAAGCTCAAGCGGGTGAGGCATTAGAGTGGGAAGCATGGAAACCGTCTCCCCTTTTTCTCTTCAAAACACCCTGAAAACCAGCTTGAAAACCAGCTTGGTTGCAGCACTCTTACTGAGCAGCAGCGCTTTAGCTCGAGAGACCGACTATTCCCTCGAGCTGGCGGGGTCTTTGCCGTTGGGCGGCTCGGTTTCCGCTCGAGTGAATAGTGCTTTGGCCCTAGTGGACGACTTTAAGGTGGATTTGCGGGCAGGTCTGGAGTGGCGTGGAGACCGTTTGGGTGGACATTTCGATTCCCTTTTTACCGTAGACAACGCTCCACTGCGGCCCTTTGCGGGCGGGGGTTTGGGCTGGTATGGCAGTCAATTTGAAATCACCCTGAATGCGGGTCTGAGCTTTGCGGTTACGCCCACTTGGGAGGCCACCCTCGAGGGAATGTGGGGTTCGGCGCAGGGAACAGTGCTGAAATTGGGCGTGGCATTTGGGTTTTAGAGCTGTTGTCTGTTATCCGTTATCCGTTGTCCATAACAGCGAAAAAACTCGAGCCAATCTATCTTTTTCTTACCCTCTTACTCTCTTACTCTCTTACCCTCGAGTCTCGCCCTCTCGTTTTCTCGAGTCTCGCCCTCTCGTTTTCTCGAGTCTCGCCCTCTCGTTTTCTCGAGCGCGAAGCGCTACTCGCCCTCAATCCCTATTCCTCGAGCGAAGTAATCTCCTGCGCGGTGAGTTGATAGTGGGTGTTGCACCAGTGGCAAATGGCTTCTTGCCCGCCGTTGTCGATCATTTCTTGGCGCTCTTCGGCAGAAAAATAACCCATTGCCGCGACAAGGCGCTCCCTCGAACAGCGACATTCAAAGGTTAGGGGGGTGGCCTCTTCCAGCAGCTCGAGCGATAATCCTTCGGTCACACGGGTGACAACCTCGAGCAATGAGGCATTTTGCAAGGCGTTGGTCAGGTTGCCGATAGCGGCAATATTGCGCTCGAGGGTTGCCAAATCCGCTTCGCTGGCCTCGGGCATGGCTTGCACCAAAATCCCGCCTGCGGTATGCACAACACCCCCCTCGAGGTAAACCCCCAACAGCAAAGCACTGGGGATTTGTTCGCTGTGCAGCAGATAATGCGCCAAGTCTTCGGCAATTTCTCCCGAAACCAAAGGCACACTCGAGGTGTAGGGTTCCGAGCCTGGCAGCAAGCGGCTGACCCCCAAATCTCCAGCACCAATCAGCGCCCGCACGTCCAGTTTGCCATCTTGCAACCGCAGGGGCAATTCCACCTCGGGATGCTGCACATAACCTCTGGCGGTGGCTTTGCCCTGTTCGGAGCTACCTTCGGCGACCACATAGCCCAGCGGCCCATCACCCTGAATTCGCAGCATCACACGGCTATTTTCGTGCTTGACCAGAATATAGCTAAAAAGCACCGCCCCCGTCATCAAGCGGCCCAAAGCGGCGCTGGCATCGGGGCTGAGGTTATGGCGCTGTTGAGCCTCGAGAACTAGGGCGCTCGAGTCGATGGCGAGAATCCGAAAATGGCTGGAAGCGGCGGTGGCACGCAGCAAAAAACTGCTTTTGCTGGAAGGTCGGGTAGGTGTGGGGGTGTCGCTCGAGTGAGAAGAAATCATTGGAGTAGTTTAGTTGGGTGGCTGGCTCGAGAATAGGATTTTGGGTGGGGTTGGGCTGACTTTGGGATTGCTTTGGGATCACACGCCGAAAGCACTCAGCAACAAACCTTCTTTATTCATACATTTGATTCCGATAGCTATCGATGGCTTTTGCTTGAAGTTTAGGAATCATTCGCTCGAGTTCAGCAGTAATTTCTTTATTTTGAACTTCACTTAGTTCGAGGGTAGGCTGTTGATTTGCTAATTCTTGTAAAAAACGCATTCTCAATATTGTAGGTGGATGCGACATCACTGCCAGATACTTACTTTTGTAATTTTCTCGTACATCTTCAAGGTCTTCCGCCTTGCGTTTAGACATACGGTTTGCAAAATCGACATAAAGGTGATCATATTCGGGTGCTAAAGTATGTTTATGCAAGCTCGTGGCATAGGTAGAATAAAAATGCAGTTTATCCATCATCGAAGCGGCAGCATGACCACCCGAAACTTTAGAAGATAATAAGTCAGCCCGATATTCAGCAAGTTGGCTTTCTACCATCACAAGCCTTTCCATTAATTTTAATAATTGTGCTGGAATCATCGCTAAAATCTTCATTGACAGATTTTGCATTGCCCTACCTGTTCCACCGCGCAAACCCACTGAAGCTCGAGCTTCAGCCAGACCATCGGGTATCATCATATAATACCAATTACCCAACAAAACCAACGGAAAATGTAAAAATTGGCTTCTCAGCACATCTCCATTGACCCCGTGTGCAATTTCATGAGAAATCAAAGCCACTCGCTCTTGAGCTGATGCCACATACATTAGGGGCAAACCTAAACATACCTGCACGCGACCCATAGGGGTTTGGTTATACCATGCGTTAAAATTTTCATCCACTGTCAAAGAGATTGGGGATTTGTGTCCCAAATGGTCGGCAATTTGATCTACTAAACCATATAATGCGGGAAAATCTTGACGGGATAACGTTTGTGGAGAAGCTGAAAACATTTTTGAAATGGCTAGGGCAATCACCATGCACCCCAAAAATGCCATAAAGAATTGAAACCAAGCATGGTTTATCCAAGCCCAAACTTCCCAAATAACATAGACTATGCAAAAGACATACACCACTAGGCTGAACAACAAGGCAGAAACCACCGCTGGAGTCCAAGCCTTACGCTCGAGGGCAGTTTTT
>JANYFS010000582.1 GCA_025359705.1 Deinococcales bacterium
CCTTTCAACAGTAAGTCCAGCTGTGAGTCTGCTGTTGGTAACGGTGTTAAATGTGCCTTGTTACTCAACTTCCCAGGTAACACCACCCGTTACAGCAATGCTGCAACGATGCCAAATCTAGGTGGTACCTTGGGCGAAGCAGACTTCACCGATAACGTTGCCGATCCTCGCGGCGTAGTCTTTGCCAACGGAGTACCTGCTTTCTACCCTGTGATTGTGTCGCACGCCAATACCAATCTGCCTAATGTTGAACGTAAAGGCCGCTTCTTCTACAACGTACCCGGATGGTTTGGTGCGCAAGGCGACTTCCAAAACGGAAACTTTGGCGCAGCCCTCACCCCTAACCAGCGCATCTGGAGCATCTGGAACAACATCTCTGATGCCCAAAAAGCTCCCTTTGTTAGTGTATTTAACGGTGGCCTCAAAGGTCTGGCTATTCCTGACGATTTGGGCGCATCCAACCAGAACTTTGGTCCTGCGGTTGGCAATCCCAACACCTACTACAAACAGTTTGCTCTTGGTGTGGTTGCTTTCAACAACTACGGTCAAGCTGACGCTCAAGTCAAGCGCGAGTAATAACCCTTCACTCGAGCGCCTTAAAACCCTCGAGCGCAACAAGCCCCCCGAAAGGGGGGTTTTTTCTAGCAAGATAACCAGATAACTCGAGATAACACCTCGAGCGCCGAACATCACACACAACTCAAATATTCAGGGGATCACATGAACTTACGTGAACGCGCAGTAGAAAGTTACAAATCCTACGCCGCTGCCAGACTCGAGCGGCTCAAAAACACACAACTTTTGTTGGATACCCTCGAGGGGACTTTTGGGGTACACAACCCCGAGATTTTTTGGGATAATCAAGGGATTCCTTTGGCCCACCAAGACGGGGTATATTTTTACAACAACGACAGCATTATGCATGTGCTGATCAAAGAAAACCCCAAATCTGAAGACCCCGCCGTGTGGACACCCGTGGCAGCACTTGCCGATGTGGGCCGCTTGGTGATGATGCACGACTTGGGACAGCTCGAGCTGGCAATCCCGCCCCAATTGCACCCCGAATCCCCCTCGAGTTAAAAAAATCAAATCTGACCTATTTTGAACGGCTGCATTCTACAATGAGAGGATGCAGCCCTTTTCATCCCGTCTTCCCGATCCGCGCTCGAGCGAACGTTTACCGTTGGGTACGTATTTAAACCGTGAACTGTCTTGGTTGATGTTCAATGCACGGGTGCTGGCTGAGGCCCACAACGGGCGCAACCCTCCCCTCGAGCGATTGAAATTTTGTTCCATTGCCTGCAACAACCTAGACGAATTTTTTATGGTGCGGGTGGCAGGAATGCACCATCAAATTGCGGCGGGGGTTTCGGTCACTTCGCCAGATGGCTTGACTCCGACCCAAAACCTGCAACTGGTGCGCGAAAAAACCCATCAGATGATGAAGGATGTCCAAGAAATTTTGCGCGATGTCTTGGCCCTGCTCAAACACAAGCATGTGGTGCTGACCCAATATTCCGACCTCAGTTCACTCGAGCGGGAACATTTGCGGGCCTATTATTTGGCGGAAATCCAACCGGTGTTGACCCCGCTGGCGGTTGATCCCAGCCATCCTTTTCCCTATATTTCCAATTTGTCGCTGAATTTGGGAGTGATGCTGGGGGAAAATGGCGAACAAAGTTTCGCTCGAGTGAAGATTCCCATTGGGGTACTCCAACGGGTAGTGACCCTGCCCACAGGCCAGCACATGTTGCTCGAGGAGATTATCGCGGCGCATTTGAACGAACTGTTTCGGGGGCATAAGGTGATTTCACACCACTTGTTCCGCGTTACCCGCAACACCGACTACGAATTTGAAGAAGACGAGGCCGAGGATTTGCTGGCAACCATCGAGGATGGTTTGCGGCGGCGGCGGTTTGGCGCAGTGGTACGGCTCGAGGTGGATTCAGATTGCCCGCGCGACTTGATCCGCGATTTGTGCGAGCGCCTGAACATGGACGCTCGAGATGTATTTGTGGTGGACGGGATTTTGGGGGTTTCGGATTTGATGTCTTTGGTGGGTTTGGATGCCACCTTGAGTTATGCCAAATTCCAGCCGCAAATCCCTGACCTCGAGGGCAACAATGCGGATTTGTTTCAAACTCTGCGTGAACAAGATATTTTGCTGCACCATCCCTACCAATCCTTCGAGGGGGTGCTGGATTTTATTGAGACCGCCGCCCAAGATCCCGATGTTTTGGCAATCAAGCAAACCCTGTACCGCACAGGTGGCGATGCCCGCTTGCTCAAGGCGCTGCAAACCGCCGCCGAAATGGGCAAGCAAGTGGTGGCTTTGGTAGAACTCAAAGCCCGCTTCGATGAACAACGCAACATCACCTGGGCCAAAGCCCTCGAGCGGGTGGGGATTCATGTGGTGTACGGCCTTGCCAAGCTGAAAACCCATGCCAAAGTGACTTTGGTGGTACGCCGCGAGCGTGAAGGGTTGCGGCGCTATGTGCATGTGGGAACGGGAAATTATAACCCACGTACCGCAGCACTTTATACCGACCTTTCCTTTTTGACCAGCAATGTGCAGGTGGGCAATGAAGTCAGCGATTTGTTTAACCGCTTAACGGGATATTCCGATGCCTCCTACCCCTATTTGTTGGTGGCTCCCGAGGCCATGCGCGAGCGTTTTTATGCGCTGATCGAGCGGGAAATGCAGCACGCCCGCACCGGACGGCCCGCCCACATCATCGCCAAAATGAACAGCCTCACCGACCCGCAAATGATCACCATGTTGTATCTGGCTTCGCAAGCGGGGGTCAAGATTCAATTGATTATTCGGGGGGTATGTTGCCTGCGCCCTGGGGTGGAGGGTTTGTCGGAACACATTACGGTACGCAGCTTGGTGGGGCGCTTTTTGGAACACGCTCGAGTCTATTATTTTGAAAACGACGGCGACCCCGAAATTTATATGGGCAGCGCCGACTGGATGACCCGCAACCTGAACAGGCGGGTGGAAGTAGCGGTTTCGGTGAGCAAATCCAGCCACCAACGCTATTTGCGCGACCTGTTACAGCTCGAGCTTGCCGATACACGCGGAGCTTGGGAGCTGGATTCTGAAGGCGAATACCACAAGGTCAAGGGGCGTTGGTTTAGCGCCCAGCGCCAAATGATGCTGAAACATGGGCATTTGGTGGAGGAATAGGTGTGACCAAACACACACCCAAATCCAAAACTCCCAAGCTCGAGGCGATCATCTTCGATTTTGATGGAACCTTGCTGGATACCGAAGGCAGCGAATTTTTACATTTCCAAGAGCTGTACCGCGCACACGACCTCGAGCTATCCCTGACCGATTGGCAGCAAGGCATTGGAACCTGGGGCGCTTTTGACCCGTGGCAACCCTTTGCTCACCTTCCAGCAAATCAGCTCGAGGCTTTAAAACACAGCCACCACCGCACTTTACTCGAGCGCCTAGAAGAAATTGTTCCGCGTCTGGGAATTCCCGAACTGCTCGAGGAAGCCAAAACCCAAGGGATTCGCCTTGCCATTGCCAGCTCGAGCGATGTGGATTGGATCACCCATTGGGGCGAAAAACACGGCTTGCTCGAGGGGGTTGAGGTACTTGCCACCCGCTTTGAGGTGGAAAAGGTCAAACCCGACCCCGCGTTATATCTTTTGGCCCTCGAGCGGTTGAACCTGCCTGCACGCGCGGTGATGGCAATCGAAGATTCGCTCAATGGCTACCGCGCTGCTGTTGCGGCTGGATTATTTTGTTTGGCTTTTACCCACACCATCACCGAAAGTTTGGAATTCCCCGCAGGAACCATCAAATGGCCTCAGCTCGAGGGGGGTTTAGCTGCGCTGGAGGAATTGCACCGTGGGTATTGGGGTGAGGATTGAGGACGAAGGGCGAGAGGGCGCGAGGGTGAGAGGGCGTGACAGAGGGTAAGAAAGTAAAAGATCTTTGGTAGGGTGCGGGTTTCAAACCCACCCTGTTTTGATCTCCAAAAATATATCCCTCGAGCTTGGTGCTTTGACGAACCACGAATCACCCTTTTGTGAACTCATTTCCACCTACATCCCCCCAGTCCGATACACTACAACCTGATATGCAGGAAGCGTTTAAACAATGGATCATCACTTTGGATGGCGGAGCCGCCAGTGGAAAATCGAGTGTCTCTCGAGCCTTAGCACAGCGTTTGGGCATTCCGTACATCAGCACGGGATTGTTTTACCGCGCCCTAACTGTGGTTGCTTTGCAAAACCAAAGTAATTTGGCAAACGAAACAGCACTTTTGGCCTTGCTCGAGGGCAACCCCTTTAAATTGCGGCTCGAGGGTGAAAAAAACCAAGTTTTTTGGTC
This sequence comes from Deinococcales bacterium, assembly GCA_025359705.1. Lineage (GTDB taxonomy): Bacteria > Deinococcota > Deinococci > Deinococcales > Deinococcaceae > JACMOA01. The sequence continues at coordinate 4,352 of JANYFS010000582.1, forward strand.
GGGAGCCAACATCACCGAGCAGTTGCATACCGCTTTGGTGGA
>JANYFS010000247.1 GCA_025359705.1 Deinococcales bacterium
CATTTTTGGCCTGCTGCCCACAATGGGTCACAATCATTTCGGCAACCCGTTTGCTGGTGCCCATCACCGAAGTGGGGTTGACCGCCTTGTCGCTCGAGATGTTGACCATGCGCTCCACCCCGTACTCGAGTGCGGTTTCCGCCACATTTTGCGTGCCAAAAATATTGTTCAGCACTGCTTGGTGCGGAGATTCTTCCATGAGGGGGACGTGCTTGTGGGCGGCGGCATGAAAAACCACTTGCGGGCGCTGGGCTGCAAAAATTTCCCGCACTCGAGCGCGGTCTCGCACATCGCCAATCAAGGCCACCTGCTCGATCTCGGGCCAGGTTCTCAGAATCTCTTGTTGAATGCTAAAAATGCTGTTTTCGCCCCGACCCAGCAAAATCAATTTTTTGGGATGAAAATGGCAGATCTGGCGCACCACTTCCGAGCCTATCGAGCCACCCGCCCCTGTGATCAATACGGTTTTCCCCTCGAGGTAGCCCGAAATCTGCTGCATATCCAGTGGTGCAGTATTGCGGCGCAGCAAATCCTCTACATTGATATCTCGAATGTGAGAAACCTGCACATGATCCCCGAAAATTTCGTATAGACCAGGAAAAATCTTGTACTCGAGGTTCAAACGCCGTGCTTCGCTGACCACCTGCCGCACCGTGCGACCCGAAGCCGAGGGAATGGCAAACACCACCATATCGATGCTGTGCGATTGGCAAATCGATTCAAATTCAACCAAACCGCCCCACACTCGCACCCCCTGAATCCATTTTCCCCGTAGCTGCGGATCATCGTCCAAAAATGCCATCGGGGTCAGACCCTGCTCGGGATGTTTAAACATTTCACGCACCACGAGTGAACCCGCGTCGCCCGCACCAATAATCAAGACCTTCTTAGTTGTTTGGGGTTTATTGATCAATCGCCTCGAGTTTTCATGGCCCACTCGAGCAATCACCCGCAAGGCAACCATGAAAGCCAGCGCTAATAATTCGGTGATGACTGGAATACTACGTGGAACCCCAGAAATATAAAAACCCAGTGTTGTGCTGATCAAAAATGAAGCAAGGCAAGCAAAAGTAAGAATACGTAGTTCGGATAAACTGGTGCGCTGCCATAGCTGCAAATGCAAACGAAAATAAATGATCAAGCCACTTTTATAAATTAGACCCGCTAGAATAAAAAAAGCAATCGCTTGAACATTTACTGCTGATATATTATTCAGACGCAAGACAAAAGCCAATGGAATAGCCAAACTCCAGACTAACAGATCCAACGAGAATTTAAGAGGAACACTATTCATTATGGCTGCTCCTGAAATCTTGCTTCCTGAAATCTTGCTTCATGCGTGAACGGGGCGGGTGGCTTGCTGCATGACTTGCTCGAGGGCATCTGCGGCCCGCTCGAGGTCTGCGGCTTCCAAGGTGGGATGCACCAAGAGCATCAGCGAAGTTTCACCCAAGTCTCGAGCCACTTTTAAGCGCTTTTCGGGGCCATAACCCGCATTCACAAAGGCTTTTTCCAAATAAATTTCGCTGCACGAACCCGAAAGCAGGGTAACACCCAAAGCGTTGACTTCCGCCATGATACGGTCCCTTGTCCAGCCTTCTGTCAGCATTTCTGGGCGCACAAAAACGTAATATTTGTAGTAGGCATGGAAAATATGCTCGGGCGTAGGGGTGAGCCGCAACCCCTCAAGCCGAGCCAAACGCCGGTTGAGGATTTCAGCAAAAGCGCGGCGTTTCTCAATCCAATGGGGTAACTTTCGCAGTTGAATCCGCCCGATTGCCGCTTGAAACTCGAGCATTCGCCAATTGGTGCCAAAAGATTCGTGCAACCAACGAAAGCCAGGCGGGTGTTCTCGGTGATAGACCGCATCATAACTTTTACCATGATCTTTAAAGGCCCAGGCTTTTTTCCACAAGGTTTCATCCTTAAGGGCCAACAAGCCCCCTTCGCCGCCCGTGGTCATAATCTTATCTTGGCAAAAAGAAAATGCCGCCGCGTCGCCAAGGCTACCCACAGGTTTCCCTTTATAAAAAGCACCATGCGCTTGAGCACAATCCTCAATCACAATCAGGTTATGTTCTTTGGCAAGCGCCATAATATCGTCCATCTCACAGGGCCAACCTGCCAAATGCACTGCAATAATCGCTTTGGTACGCGGTGTAATCAGGGGGCGAATGGTTTCGGCAGTGATATTTTGCGAAATCGCCTCCACGTCGGCAATAATGGGTATGGCTCCCCGCATGACCACCGCACTTGCCGAGGCAATAAAGGTGCGACTGGTGGTGATCACTTCGTCCCCTGCGCCAACATCAAAGGCATATAAGGCCAGCTCGAGGGCCACCGTGCCATTGTGCAGGGCAATAACGTATGGCACACCCAAATAACCCGCATATTCACATTCAAATTCTCGGGCCTCTTGGCCCGTCCAATAATTCACTTTGCCAGAAACCAGCACGCGATTTACTGCCTCGAGTTCGTCTGACTCGAATAGGGGCCAACTTTTACGGGGGTCTTGAGTATTGAGCATAGGGGTGTCCTTCCCAACAGGCTAATATGAAAAATGAGAGATTTTTCTATATTAGTTTAACATGTGTATAAGATGGATATATGAGAAGAGATATGATAAGAGATATGATAAGAGATATGATAAATTGGGTTTACTGGTGCGTTACATAAAATTTTCAGTTTGGCTTAACTTTCTATTAAACTTTTCCCAGTAAATTTCCAGTAAATAGGTTTCGATGCCTCGAGTCAGGATACTTGATCTTAATGACAAAACAATGATCATTCCAGTAAGACTATTTTAGTAAAACTCGAGCAGTCAAAAGTGTGAGTAATCGGTATATTTTGTAGCAAAACTTTTCTATACCCAATTTAAAATCGCGCCAGCCCAAGAATAACCTACACCAAAACCGACCAGCATGACCGTCATATTTGGTTTCAATACTCTTTCTTGCTGAGCATGAAAAAGCGCAATGGGAATGGTCGAAGATACCGTGTTCCCACAATCCTCGAGGTGAATAAAGAATTTTTCACTTGGAATGTGTAATTTTTTCCGCAAATGATCCATCATATAGCGGTTGGCTTGATGGAACACAAAAAGATCAATCTGCTCGAGGGTTTTACCTGCTTTCTCGAGGGTACTTTGAATACAACCAGGCACCACTCTGAGGGTAAAGTTAAAGATTTCGGGGCCATCCATATACAAATCAAAACCATTGCTCTCGAGGCCGCGCATCGTGGGGCTGGATTTGGAACTCGGGGCGGTTGGGCGCATTCCCCCGCGTGGAACAATCAGGTTTTCCGCACCTTTGCCATCGGTTCCGTAGGTAAAACTGTGCATCAAAGCACTTGGTGCCTCGAGCGCTTCAATCAGGGTGGCAGAAGCCGCATCCCCAAACAAAGTACGTACCGATTTATCGCTCGAATTGATAAATTTGCTATAGGTTTCGGCAGTGATTAAAAGCACGCTCGAGGCTTGTCCATTTTCGATCAGGGCTTTGGCTAAACCCAAGCCGTACACATACCCCGAACAGCCCAAATTAAAATCAAAAGCTCCCATAGCGGTATTTAAACCCAAGCGATCTTGCAAAATGCAAGCAGTGGTGGGCAAATAATAGTCGGGGCTTTGGGTACATAAGATCAGGTAATCAATTTTGCTTTTATCATGCCGCTCGAGCAAGATTGTTGCGGCTTTTACTGCCAAATCCGAAGAAAACTCATCCTTTGCCGAGATTCTACGCTGATGAATGCCCGTTTTACTGGCAATCTTATCCACACTCCACTCAGGAAACTCTTGGACTAAAATTTCATTGGTCAGGTTATATTCAGGCAAATGGTAGGCAATATCCCGAATACCTGCATATCGAGCATTGGCTGGCGTGCTCATGGAAATCTCCGAGGCAGATTCTTTGCAGGAACCCCAAATACCGAAGTATGGGCTTTAACATTGCGTACCACTACACTACCCGCACCTACTTTGACCCGTTCACCCAAAACAACACCTGGAATAATGCGGCTGCCACTGCCCAACATACAATAGTCGCCAATCACCACTCCACCTGTGGCATCACAGTGGGCGCTAAACGTTACAAAGTCGCCAATTTGAGCATCATGACCTATCGAAGACATCAAATTAAGAATAAAAAATTGACCAATGCTCACATCACAACTCACAATGGTATTGGGACATAAGATGCTACCAATGCCTATGGTCGAACCCACCGAAAGAATGGAAGTGTGGTGAGCAAAAGTGACAAAATTTGCACCTTTACCAATCAGCTTACTGACGACTTCTTGGCGTTTGATTGGGTTTCCCAGACTGCACATAAAAAGATCATCATCTTGAGGTTGAAAATCTTCAATATTGGACAATACATTGGGATAATGCGACCATTTATCCAAGGCACTAAGATTATCATCTATGAATTCTATGCTTTTAATACCGTGCTGCTCTAAAAAAATTGGGCTTTGCTTGACCCAATTGTATACTTCTCGACCAAAACCACCCGCGCAAACGATAATTAATCTGCTCATTGTGCGACATACCCCCCATCCACGACTAACGTGGTTCCCGTAATCCAACGGGCTTGATTTGACAACAAAAAGACGATGGCGGACGCGACATCTTCGGGTTTTCCTAAGCCTAAAGGGTGCATGTGAACAATTTTTTGAAAAGCAACATCACCCACTTTATCACGAAGCTGTGTGGTCATGTCGGTTTCAACAATACCAGGGGCTACCGCATTGATCCGAATGTTTTCGGGGGCCAGCTCGAGGGCAAAGGATTTAACCAAGCTGATCAATGCGCCTTTAGAGGCCGAATAGCTGCTAACCCCCGCTTGACCTACCAGCCCCGCCACCGATGCAACAACCACAATGCTAGGATCATGCTTGAGTATTCGCTTATTCCGAAAAGCTTTAACCAAAAGCATAAAACTAAATACATTAATTTCAAACAAGTCACCAATATTATCTCCACTTAACATTTTGATGGGTAGCGTGGCATGAACCCCTGCCGCATGTACAAGGGCATCCACAGACAACATATCGCTGGCAATCATTTTAACTATATTTTCGATATTGGCGGTGTCGTGCAAATCGAAAGGATAGATACGGTGTCCCTCACCTGTCAGCAATTGCAATGTTTCTTCAAGTGCTTCGGCTCTTCTACCCAGCAAAGCAAGTTTTGCTCCACTTTGACTCAGGAGTATTGCAGTAGCACGCCCCAGCCCAGAGGATGCTCCTGTTACCAGTATCACTTTGGAACTAAAATCAAGAATCATAAACTACCTCTAGGGCGAGTGGCTTTGTTGAAGTTATAGTATTGAAATCAAATTCATTACAAATTGAGAATATATTTAATTCAAGCTTAAAATAAACAAAACATGATCAATCTGTAATTTTAGGTGCAACAAGATTCATTAATTCCAGCACAGTTTCGCATTTGACCAATTGGTTTGCGCTAACTTCCATTTCGAGTTCGCTGTCTACACTTGCAATAAAGCTAACATCACTCAGTGAATCCCAACCTATATCCTCGAGGCGGGCATCTATTGCGATAGATCCTTGATCGACTTCTAAAATCTCCTCGATCATCATCAGAAACTCGGCTTTGGTCATGATTACTCCTTGTGGGGTACGTGGTAAATTTTGTATGTGTACCCACATTGTTTTTGTTGTGTATCACTCTAGCACATCTTTTTTAAGGATATGACCTTTGGTATGTGGTTGTAGCGGCATTGCTCGAGCGGTATGACTCGAGTGACTATTTGGAATCATACCCGTAAAGAGAACCGGTAAACTCAGGCATGGTCACATCGCTCGAGGCGTTGACATCGGCCCGTGCCACCACTTTCAGTACGGTAAGCCAAATGGTTTGGATGTCCAGCAGCAGGCTCCAGTTGTCCACATACCAGACATCCAGTTTAAACTTTTCCTCCCAAGAAATGGCATTGCGCCCATTGACCTGCGCCCAGCCGGTCATACCTGGCTTGGCCTCGTGGCGGCGGTTTTGAAGGGCGCTATACCGCTCGAGGTAACGCATCATCAACGGGCGTGGCCCCACAAAGCTCATCTCGCCCTTCAGTACATTCCACAGCCCAGGCAGTTCGTCCAAGCTGCTCGAGCGCAAAAAATCACCCAAGGGGGTCAAACGTTCGCTGTCGGGCAGCGGGTTGCCGTGTGCGTCCACCGCATCTTTCATGCTGCGGAATTTGTACATCATAAACGGTTTACCCAAATATCCAGGGCGTTCTTGGGCAAAAATCACAGGACTGCCCATTTTTTGGCGAATTAGCAGCGCAATCACCGCCATCGGCAGGGCAAACACCAGCATACACAGGCTCGAGATCCCCAAATCCATGATGCGCTTGCTTACAGGCAGCGGGCGAGGGCGGCGCAACTGCTCAAACAGCTCGATAAAGCTCGAGGTTCCTTTTGCCAAGGACAGTTCGTTTTGGTAATACTCGAGGCCATTTTGCCCTTTGCGCTCGAGGGCCACAGTTCCCAGCTCGAGCAGTTGAACTACCGCATCGTGGATGCTTTGTGGGTTCTCTGGCAGGGCGGTGACTCCTGCGTCCGCCCGCTCGAGCAGATTGGCTGCGTCGCCTTTGACCGCCATTAAAATCGGTTTGCCCACTGCCAAATACGCTTGGGTTTTGGAAGGGATGGTGATTTCAAACAGCGGATCATCTTTGAGGTGAACCAACAAAACATCGGCCCAGCCCAGCACCCGCCCGATTTCTTGGGGGAGCATCCGTGGCAAAAAGCGCACATTGGCTTTGCCCGTACTCTGTTTTTGCAGATTTTCCACTTCGATACCGCCGCCCACAAATACAAACTGCACCTGTGGATGGCTGCCCTCGAGCAGTACCGCCGCCGCCAAAACTGCCTCCAGCGCTTGGGCTTTGCCCATCGTTCCCGCAAAAACAATGTTAAAGCGGTCTTGCATCCCAAAAGCGGGGCCATCTGTGGGGCGGCGCTCGAGCTGAATCTGATCCTCGTTGCACCAATTGGGAATCACGGTCAGTTTTTCGGGCAGGACGTTGCGCGACTCGAGCCGTGTTTTAAAACCCTGCGACAGCACCACTAGGTGATCGGCCCGTTTATAAACCCACTGGCAGACTTTTTCCACCGCTGCCAGCATTTTAGGCTGGCCCATCATGCCGGTAGCGCCCAAAGTATCGGGCCACAAATCTTGGATGTCGTAGACCAAAGGGGCTTTGCGAAACATTTTGATGATGGCGGCGGCAATACCGGTGGTCAGCGGCGGGTGATAGGCATAAATCACATCGGGCTGGCGAATCAATAGGCTGCCAAACAGCGCCGAGGATGCCATAAACGAGGCGTAGTTCAGCATTCGTTTGACTGCGCTTTGGTCGTGACTGGGATACAAAGCCACCCGCAAAATCTCGATCCCCTCGAGGGTTTCGCGGCTAAACGGTTTGATTTTGTAGCCGCTATAGACCTTGCCGCCTGGGTAATTGGGATAACCGGTCAGAATCTGCACTTCGTGGCCTTGGCGCTTGAGTTCTTTGGCAAACAGCACCGCCTTAAAGGTTGGCTCGGGGTCGCACCATTGGGAGACAATCAAAATTCGCATCAGAATTTCTTCCACACCACGCGGTTGACATAATCGGTGTAGCTCAGTACGATGCGGGCCACTTTTTCCGAGACATTGGGCATACTGTAATCCTCGACCAAACGCAGGCTGCGGCTTTCGCCGCGCCCCTGATGCTGAAGGATTTCCAAGCCTTGCAGCACACGGTTTAGCTCGAGGCCCACCATCATCACGGCGGCTTCTTCCATCCCCTCGGGGCGTTCATGGGCTTCACGGATGTTTAGCGCGGGAAAATTCAGGATGCTGGACTCTTCGTTGATGGTTCCCGAATCGGACAGCACCGCTCGAGCGCTCATTTGCAAACGGTTGTAATCCTTGAAACCCAGCGGTTTCAGCAACTGCACATTTTGCGGAAAGGTGATTCCCGCTGCATCAATGCGCTTTTGGGTGCGTGGGTGGGTGGACACAATCACAGGTAGGTTGTAGCCCAGGGCCACTTCGGTCAAAATCACCGCGAGTTTCCGCAGATTCACTTCCGAATCCACATTTTCTTCACGGTGGGCGCTGACCACAAAATATTGGTTTTCCTGCAATCCCAAGCGCTCGAGGGCATCTGAGGCTTCAATCCCCGCGCGGTAGTGGTTTAAAACCTCAAACATCGGACTACCCGTTTTGATAATGCGGTCTGCGGGCAGTCCTTCACGCAGCAAATATTCCCGTGCAATGCTCGAGTAGGTCATGTTGATATCGGCGGTGTGATCGACGATTTTGCGGTTGGTTTCTTCGGGAACCCTTGCGTCAAAGCAGCGGTTTCCCGCTTCCATATGGAAAATCGGGATTTTGCGGCGCTTGGCAGGAATCGCCGACAAACAACTGTTGGTGTCACCCAAAACCAGCAGGGCATCGGGCTTTAATTGCTCGAGCAGCGGGTCCAGTTTGATAAAAATCTGTCCCATCGTCTCGGCGGCGGTGGCCCCCGCAGCTTCCAAGAAATAATCGGGCTTTCGCACCTCGAGGTCTTCAAAAAAGATCTCGTTCAGTTCGTAGTCATAGTTTTGACCGGTATGCACAATAATTTGCTCGGTGTACTTGTCCAGCGCCGCCATCACCCTCGAGAGCCGAATAATTTCGGGGCGGGTTCCCACCACAGTCATGATTTTGAGTTTGGAATAATTCATACCAGCTCCGCATAGGTGTCAGGATTCTCGGGATCAAACAATTCGTGTGTCCAGAACAAGGTGGTCAATTCGCCTTCCCCCACATTACGGATATTGTGGGTGTGCAAGGTGGGAATATCAATAAAGGCAGGTGTAAGGCCACTGACCCGAAAAATCTGTACTTCATCACTCAGCACCTTGCGAATGCTAATTTCCGCCTCGCCGCCCACCACCAAAAAGCGCTCGATTTTGTTGTGGTGATAGTGGTTCCCCCGTGTAATGCCCCTATGGGTACTCGAGAAGAAACTTTGCCCGCCGTTGTGCGATTTGATCGCCTCGAACAGCGATCCCCTGGGGTCAGTGTGCAACTGCAAGGCGCGAGGGTAGTGTGCAGGATAGAGATAACTGCGGTAAGTATTGAACAAATCGCGGTCAAAGGGATCGCGCACATCGGGAATGATCCCACTCGAGTAGAGTTCTTGAAATCCCTGCACTTTTTTGAGCAGCTCAAGCACCGTAATTTTGCGCCCCTGCGCCCGAATTTCTCCCACCGTACCCTGCTCGAGGATACCCCAGATGAGGGCCGCTACCTCGAGGGCATGAATCTGCTCGAGGGTCGCGTCCCCATTCACCGTGGAAGTCTGACCGTTCGCCAACTGATGACAAAAGGTGGACACCACCGAGTTGTAAAAGGGTTTGCCCCCTTCGCCAAAAATATTAGGCAAGACCAGATTGCAAAATTTGCCCCCGCTGGTGTGGGCGGCCCAATCCTCAAAAACTTTGGCACACTCCCGCTTGGAAGCACCATACGGGGTATCGCGTTCGATGTGGGTACTCGAGGAGAAAACCAAATGGGCTTTGGTGTGGGTGGCCTCGAGCGCCGCTGTGAGCTGCTTCGCCAGTTCCACATTGACCCTTGCGACTTCTTGCTCA
>JANYFS010000597.1 GCA_025359705.1 Deinococcales bacterium
GTGAGCGTGTTCGACAGCGGCGACATGATGCGACAACTGACGGATCACTCAAATCAGGAGCATCATCCAGGCTTTTTGCATAGCGTGGTAGACCACCTGCGAGAGCTGCTTCGGTAATTTTAGGCTCTGTCGGTACAATTCAAGCTTTTCAAGCTGGACAGTGCCAAGCAAATCAGTTTTAGCATCACAGCCGCAAGCCAAACTCGAGGGCTAAACCCTTCTTTCCCGCTTCGCTGATTCGCAAAGACCTTCCACTCGAGCGGATCAGCCAGCCACGCTCGAGCAGGTGTGCAGTCAGCGCCTTGCCCAGCGGCCCCGCCAAATGATGTCGCCGTTCCGTCCAGTCCAAACAGGCTCGGCCCGTTTTTTTCACCTCCAAACCCAAGCCCTCGAGTTTATTTTTGCCAAGGTTGGTCAGGTGCAGCTCGAGCCGATTTTGTTCCAACCAGCCCCGTTCGAGCAGGCTTTGGCACAGCATGACCCCCAAACTTCCTGCCAAATGGTCGTAGCAGGTTCGAGCGTAACAGGTGGCAGGGTCGGGCAATTTGCGTTTGCTCGAGTGCAACGGCGCAATCACCATCAAAGCCTCGAGCGCTTGAGCCACTTCCGCGCCCGCCAGCGAAAAATAGCGGTGTCTGCCGTGTGATTCGACAGCCAACAAGCCCCCCTCGAGCAGTTTGGTTAGGTGGGCGCTGGCAGTTTGTGGGCTGATCCCTGCCAGTTCCGACAATTCGCCTGCGGGTAGGGCCAGGCCATCCATCAAGGCGGTGAGCATTAAGGCTCGAGCAGGTTCTCCAATCAGGGCCGCCACGCTCGAGAGGTCGATTTCAGACTCATTTTGCACATTCAATCGCTCGAGGATCATGCCCACAGTTTAAGCGCACCGTGGGGCAAAACGTTTCGTTGCACAGTGAAACAACCCCTCGAGCTGAACTATTATCCTCGGAAATATGCACCCACTCGAGCCACTCAATCCCATAACTGCCGCAACACACCCCAACCCCTACCCGTACTACGCAAGTTTGGCAAGCAGCAAGCCGCTCTATTTTGACCCAGATTTGAAGATATGGATCGCCTCGAGTTTTGCAGCGGTGAATGCGGTATTGACCTCAGAGCTGACTTCGGAGTTATGCCGAGTTCGACCCCGCTCGGAACCCGTCCCACCCGCGTTCGAGGGAACGGACGCAGGAGAGATTTTTCGGCACTTGGTGCGAATGACCGACGGCGCGGCACATTGCCCCCTCAAAAATGCAGTTTCCCACACTTTGGAAACGCTGGACGCGGCTCGAGTCTCCAATAGCGCTCGAGACTGGGCGCAGACACTTTTGGAAAATACCTCGGAAGATTCCATCAATACGCTATCCATCAACACCCAATCCACCAATACTCTGATGTTTGACCTCTCGAGTTATGTTCTGGGGGATCTTTTGGGTTTGCCGCACAATCAGCTTGCCAACATTGCGCTCGAAATCGAGGCATTTGCTCGAGGTATTGCGCCCAATTGCCCATCAGAAGCGCTCGAGGCTGGGAAAAGCGCGGCGACACGGTTGCTCGAGCTGTTTGGGCAAGCACTCGAGGCTGGTGAAAAAGATCAAAATAGCGATCAAAATGGGGCGGGTTTGCTCTTTTCTTTGGCTGCCCACATGCGCCAACTGGGAATCCAAGATCAGCGTTTTGCAGTCTGCAACGCGATTGGGCTGTTGTTCCAAGCCTACGATTCCACCGCTGGATTGATTGGCAATAGCCTATTATTTCTGGCCCAAAATCCCCAAGTAACCCGCTCGAGCCAACACATTCACCAAAGTATTCACCAAAGTATTCAAGAGGTTATTCAAACCGTCTTGCGCGATGATCCGCCCATTCAAAATACCAGACGATTTGTGGCCCAAGACTGTGAGATTTTAGGTCAGAAATTGTGTGCGGGTGAGGTGATTTTGCTGGTTTTGGTGGCAGCGAATCGTGACCTCGAGCCACCTCTCGAGTCAACCCGCGAGCGACCTTTGGTTTCCTTTGGTGCTGGGATTCATGCGTGTCCTGGAGCAAACGTGGCGGTTTTAATTGCCGAGCAAGCGATTTTGGCGCTGCTCGAGCGGAAAATCAACCTTGAAGTGCTGATTCAAAGTGTTCGGTATCTCGTTTCCGCCAACGCTCGAGTGCCTCTTTTTGGAACGCAGGAGATTTTATGATCGCAGTCATTTTTGAAGTCCAACCGCACCAAGCACGCAAAAATCAGTATCTCGAGCTGGCGGCGGAACTGAGACCCCTGCTTGAGCAGATCGATGGCTTTATTTCCATCGAGCGCTTTGAAAGTTTGTCCACCCCAGGCAAATTGCTCTCGCTGTCGTTTTGGCGCGACGAACAATCGGTCAAAAGCTGGAGAAACCTCGAGCAGCACCGCAGCACCCAAAATTTGGGGCGCAATGAAGTTTTTCAAGACTACCGACTTCGCATTGCGGGGGTGATTCGGGACTATGGCATGTTTGACCGCGAGCAAGCTCCATTAGATAGCCGTGAGGCACACGGTTAAGCGGGCTAACCCTAGCCTTCTTGCAGCTCGAGGTGTTGCAGTAACTGGGCCGCCACCGAAATGGCAATCACTTGGGGCAATTTGCTGGAGATATGGGGTAAACCTATCGGGGTGGTCACTCGAGCCAGATCCGCTTCGGTCAAACCGTTCTGCAAAAGCTGTTCCCGAAAATGAATCCACTTGACTTTGGAACCAATCAAACCGATAAATCCCAAATCTGGGCGGGATAAGGCACGCTCGAGCAGGGCAATATCTTCGGCGTGGTCGTGGGTAAAAATCAGAATGTGGGCGTTTGGGCGCAGCTCGAGCAGCATTTCTTCGGGGTGGTGCGGGAAACTCTGGTGAAAATAGTGAAATTCCGCCAAACACTCGTGTGCTAGCTCCTTTTGGGCCGCTTGGATGCGCTCGAGCCGAGAATCCACCAGCCACACCTCGAGGGGAAGGGTCGCCAGCACTTTGGCGAGGGCCAAACCCACATGACCCACCCCAAAAAGCGCCACTTGTGGCAAGGTTGGGGTCATTCGCTCGAGAAATAGAGTCACTTCACCTCCACAACACTGCATCCCATACGGCCCCATTTGCTTGGGGGTCAGTTTGATGCTGAGGGATTTGGGAGCGGACTGCTGCTCGAGCATTTCCTGGGCCTGCTCCACTGCCACTGCCTCGAGGTTGCCCCCGCCCACACTGCCCCATGTTTGGCTTTTCGACACCAACATTTTGGCTCCGCTTCCTCTGGGCGCATGTCCGCGCACTGCTGTCACCGTGATCAAAACCGCAGGGGTTTGGCTTCGCTCGAGTTGGGAAAGTTGTTTGAGCCACCACATGGCTTCAAGGATACCCGCTCAATCCAATCTCGAGGGGGATTGGCAAGCCAGTAGTGGTCTCAATTCCTGTAAAATTTTGAAAAATAACGCTTTGCGAGTGGATAGTGCTAATCTAACCTCTAAGTTTTCATGACTGTTTGGTTCGCTCGAGTCAAAAGGTTCGTTAAGGTTCAGGATGTTGTTTTAGGAGGCTGTTATGATCAAAAATTCCCCACTCAAAAAGCCCGTTTCCAGACGTACCATTCTGAAGTTGCTGGGCGTAACAGGTGTGGCAGGCGCTGCTGGCACCTTGAACCAAAGCACAAGCCAAGCGGCAGGTTTGGCAGGCGGTTTCACCTTCACCATTTTGCACACCAACGATACCCACGATCACCTCGAGCCAACCACCTTGAGCGGCAAAACCGCCGATGGCAAAGACTACAAAGTGCAATATGGCGGGGTAGCACGGATCAAAACCGCGCTCGAGGGGCTGAAAAAACGCGCCATCAATCCTGTTATTTTGGATGCGGGCGATGTATTCACCGGAACCCTGTATGGCATGGTTTACAAGGGATTGGCGGATTTGGCCTACATGGAATCTTTTGGGGTGCAGGCTCAGACCATCGGCAACCACGAATTCGACAACGGCCCCACTCAGCTTGCCGACTACATCAAAAATGCCAGTTTCCCCGTGGTCAGCGCCAATATTGATGCCTCAGCAGAACCTGCACTCAAGGATCTGATCAAGCCTTACACCATCTTGAAAGTGGGCGGACAGGTGCTGGGCGTGATTGGTGTGACCACCCCCGAAACCCCGATCACCTCGAGTCCTGGCGATAAAGTGAAGTTCTTGGACCCCGCTACCAGTGTGCAAAAAGCCGTTGCCGAGCTGCAAGCGCGGGGTGTGACCTACATTGTTTTGCTGTCTCACTTGGGCTACTCCGAAGATTTGCTATTGGCTCCCAAACTCAAAGGGGTTTCGGTAATTGTGGGGGGCCACTCGCATACCCCACTGGGCAAATACGACGGGGCGGGCCTGCCCAAAAGCGAAGGAGCCTATCCCACCGCTCTCAAGGATGCCGCTGGCAACTCCATTTTGATCACCCAAGTCTGGGAATGGGGCAAGTTTCACGGTTCTTTGCGGGTGAGTTTGGACGATAAAGGGGTTCCTAGCGCTTGGCGCGGACAAGTCACCCCGATCACCAGCGATTTCAAAGATGATGCGCGTTTGACCGCCACCTTGCGGGCCTTTGCGGTTCCGCTCGAGGCATTTCGTAAGGTTCCTGTGGGTGTAGCTGTGGTGCGCTTGAATGGAGACCGTACTGATGTTCGCAAGCGTGAAACCAACCTGTCCAACTTGGTTGCCGATGCCAATTTGTGGAAAACCCAAAAATATGGAACCACCATCAGCCTGCAAAACGGCGGCGGGGTGCGCTCGAGCATCGAGGCGGGGCCGATCAACCAAGGCAACTTGATCGATGTACAGCCCTTTGGCAACACCCTTTTTGTGATGGATCTGAGCGGAGCCGAAGTTCGGGCCGCCCTCGAGAACGGGGTTTCGCAGTGGGAAACCGGTGCGGGCCGCTTTTTGCAGGTCGCGGGTCTCAAATACACCTTCGATTTGGCTAAGCCCGTCGGCTCGAGAGTGACCGATGTGCAGTTTGGCACGCTTGCCACGGGTTTTGTACCGCTCGAGGCAGCTAAGGTTTATAAAATTGTCACCAACAATTTTGTGGCAGCGGGCGGCGATGGTTTTGATGTACTGAAAAATGCCAAAGGCAGCCGCATCGACACCTATTTGCCCGACTATTCGGTAATGAGCGACTATATGGCCTTCTTGAAAACCGCCGAACCCAAAGTGGAAGGGCGCATCACCATCCTGAACGAGAAAAAGTAATCCGTAATCCGTAATCCGTAATCCGTAATACGTTTCAAATAATCCAAACTCGAGCAGCGCACAAAGACCAACGCTCGAGTTTGATTCACCAAAAATGATGTACTCAAAATGATGTACTCAAAATGGTTTATCCAACCGACTCCCTCGAGGGGTCGGTTTTTTTTAGAT
>JANYFS010000599.1 GCA_025359705.1 Deinococcales bacterium
TTTTTAGTATTGATGATCTGCCTCGAGCGAGATGTGCGGCATACACATCTACACAAAACTGTGCAGCTACTGGGCTAGGATGATTTTTATGATTCGTGCCGTGTTGTTCGACCTCGACGAGACCCTGATTTTGGATGAAGCCGTCTCGGAAACTGCCTTTGAAAATGCCTTGGATCATATCCAGCAAAAATATCCCCTCGAGCGAACTGTATTTCGAGCCAACCTCGAGCGACATAAAACCCAACTCTGGAAAGCGTCCCCCTACCAAGGCTACTTTTCCCGCATTGGACATAGCGCCTCGGAAGTGCTGTGGGCCGACTATCACAGCCTAAATTTGCCCGAGACAAGAGGTTTGGCGCAGTGGGCCGCAGCTTTTCGGCTCGAGGTGTGGAATGCGGCCTTGCTCGAGCAGGGCATTTTCAATCCAGAATTGGCCCCTATTTTGGTGGACAACTGGAAAAAAGACCGTGCCAGTTACCCGTGGTATCCCGAAGTCAACCGTTTGCTCAACCAACTCAGCATTACTTATGCCTTGGGCATTGTCACCAACGGGGTTCCCGATTTGCAGCGCAAAAAACTGCGCGGCGCTCAGCTCGAGGAGGGTTTTGGGGCCATTGCCATTTCGGGGGAATTGGATGTGGGCAAGCCCGAGCGGGGGATTTTTGAATGGGTCTGCGAAGTCTTGAAGGTGGAACCCCACGAATGCGTGATGGTCGGGGACAATCCCGAACGCGATGTAGCGGGTGGCATTGCCGCAGGCATGAAAACGGTGTGGGTAGACCGTGGGATCAAGCCTCGAGATGCGCGTTTTAAAGCTGACCTCGAGGTGAAGAATATGCTCGAGATGTTAGATTGGCTGGAGGGTTTGGGGTAATTTTAGGATCGGAATAGCTCGGCAATTTTCTCGAGGGTTTCTGGATTTGCCACTGCCGAACTATTGCGAACCTTGCGCCCATTGGCGAGGTCTGCCACTGCCAGCTCGAGGAGTTTGCCGTTGCGGGTGCGGGGCAGGTCTGACACGGCGTAGATGCTCGAGGGAACATGACGGGGGGTACAGTGGGTGCGGATGCTTGAGCGGATTTGGTCTTGTAGATTTTTGCTTAGCTCGAGGCCGTCTTGCAGGCGTAGCAGCAGCACAATTTGCTCTTGGCCCCGCATAAAGACCATGCTCTCGAGGACTTCGGGAAAGCGTTCGACTTGGCGGTAAATTTCGGCGGTTCCAATGCGAACTCCACCAGGGTTGAGCGTGGCATCCGAACGGCCCAGCACCCGGTAGCCTGTGTGGGTTTGTTGGATAAAATCGCCGTGGTACCAGACCTGCTCGAGTTGTTTAGAAATATGTCCAGAGTTATGTCCTGAAGCCTGTTCTGAACCGTGTTCAAAGTTATGTTCAAATTCATGCTCAAAATAGGCCGCACGGTACTTGGTTTTATCGGGATCATTCCAAAACTTCACAGGCTGCGATGGGAACGGGCGGGTGCAAACCAATTCACCGTCCCAAATTTCCACCGCCATTCCCAAAAGTGCAGCTTGCAATTCGCCCGCGTAGACAGGCTCGAGGGGATTTCCACCCAAAAAACAACCGCACAAATCGGTGCCACCCGAGATCGAAGCCAAATGCAGATCGCTTTTGATGGCGTGGTAGACATATTCAAAACCTTCTTCGGACAGCGGCGAACCTGTGCAGGCCAAGGTTTTTAGCGCCTCGAGCGGATAGGTTTCACACGGTTTTCTGTTCAGTTTCCGCAAGCCCTCGAGGAATTTGGCAGAAACCCCCAGAAAAGTCAGGCGCTCGAGCTGAGCGATTTCAAAAAGGCGCTCGGGATGCGGGTAAAAGGGTGAGCCATCGTATAAAACCAAAGTCGCACCGCTGGCAAGCGCACTGAGCTGCCAATTCCACATCATCCAACCCGTAGTGGTGTAGTAGAGCAAACGGTCTCCACATCTCAAATCACAGTGCAATTGATGCTCTTTAAGGTGATTGATCAGCAAACCGCCCGCACGGTGGACAATACATTTGGGTTTGCCTGTGGTTCCGCTCGAGAACAAAATGCACAACGGATGGTTGAAGGGAAACTGAGGATAAACAGGCGTAGGAACAGGCATTGAACCAGGCTCGAGCGAGGTTTCTTCGCATAAGGTTGCAAAATCTTTAAACATCCCCTCGAGCGGTTCATGGTGTGCGGTATCCCCCACCACCCAAACCTGTTGCAGTGACGACAAGCCCGCCACCACCTCGAGGATTTTGGGCCCTAGATCCAGCGTTTTACCACTGTAACTCGAGCTGCGCGTCACCAGCAAAACCGTGGGTTCGATCTGAGCAAAGCGCTCGAGTACCCCGTCCACCCCGAAATCGGGCGAAGTGGAAGCATACACCGCCCCAATCTGGGCGCAAGCCAACGAAACCAATACCGCCTCGAGTCTGTTTGGGAGCCACGCTGCCACCCTCGAGTGGGCCTGAACTCCTGCTTTTTGCAACTGCCTACTCAACACATTCACTTTGTGGCGCAATTCATCCCAACTCAGTGAGCGTCTGGCCCCATCCTCGAGATATTCCACCACCGCTTCCCCCGAACCCGTGCGGCGTAAAAGTTGCTGGGCATAATTTAAAGTTCCATTGGGGAAAAATTCGGCCTCGAGCATGTGATTGAAATTATCGCTGGGGTTTTGTAAAACCACATCGCCCAAAAGTTCTGGGTTCAAGCCCGCAAACGACCAGACCAAAGGCCAGAACTGTTCGGGATGCGTCAGCGACCACGAATGCAGCTCAAGGTAAGTGGCAAAAATCCGCCCACACTCGAGTTCGGCCCGTTGCCAGAAGGCCCGCAACTGGGTGTTCTTTTGGCGCTCGAGTGTGGGAACCCACAGGGGTTTTGGGGCATTGGGATTATCTGACTCACTAACGTTTGTTTTCATGTCTTGGCTCGAGTATAGCGGTTTTGGGGTTGGCGCTGGAGGGGTATTTTCCTGCTGTACTAAAAAATTATGTTATAATCTAAATTAAATTGGCCCATAGGTAGAAATTGGCACATTTTTTACTTCGCTAAGTACCTCCCATGTCAGATTTAGAGCTTTTCTAAATCTGACAGCGACCAACGGGAGTAGGGCAGAGAAGTTCCTATCAACACCGTGGAAGATTTTGAGCTTTGCGAGAATATCTGAAACATAGCTGGGAGCAACTTAATATTTTTGCTTTGCCAATACAGGATACTGGAGCGCTAAACAATTATGAGAGTACCAAGTACGAGGGAACGCTCGAGGAAACACTCAAAGGAACACCCGAGGGGAAAGCGGGCAAAGAGGGGAAAAGAACATGAGTATTCTGGTTATTGTGGAATCGCCTGCCAAAATTAAAAAAATTTCCAGCTATTTGGGGCAAGGCTATGTGATTGCCGCTTCTTTTGGGCATGTGCGGGATTTGCCCTCGAGCAAGGCCGAAATTCCGCAAAGCCACCAGAATGTGCCGTGGGCCATGCTGGGTATCGATGTTGCCAACAATTTTAAACCGCTGTATGTCCCCTCGAGTTCCAAAATTCAACAGATCGAACGCCTCAAGCTGCTGGCCCAAAGTGCCACCCAGATTTTGCTGGCAACCGATCCTGACCGCGAAGGGGAGGCGATTGCCTGGCATCTCGAGCAGGTTTTAAAGCCCACCGTTCCTACGCTTCGGATCACCTTCAACGAAATTACCGAAGATGCGGTCAAAAAAGCGGTGCAAAACCCGCGCCAAATTGATTTACAACTGGTGGCAGCGCAGGCCACCCGCCGCATGGTGGATCGTTTGTTTGGATTTAAAGTCTCACCTGTGTTGTCTCGTGCGCTCGAGCCTAAACTTTCGGCGGGTAGGGTGCAATCGGTGGCGGTGAAGTTGCTGGCAGAACGGGAACTCGAGCGGATGCGCTTTGGATCGGCTTCGTATTGCCAACTTTATGCCGATCTCAAGCTGGAGGCGGGTGTCAGTTTTAAAGCCCAATTGTTTTCGGTGGGGGAGCAGTTGGTGGCCCAGGGTAAGGATTTTAACAGCAAAGGTCAATTGAAAGTGGCAGACCGTTTGATCCTCGAGAAAAAACAGGCCGACGAACTGGCAGCCGCGCTGAAGGGACAGACCGTTACCGTGCAAACCCTCGAGCAGAAACCCTTTAGCCAAAGTCCCGCCGCGCCTTTTATCACCTCAAGTTTGCAACAAGAAGGCTCGAGGAAGCTGGGGTTTTCGGCGGAGCAAACCATGAAAGTCGCCCAAACCTTGTATGAAGGCGGTCACATCACCTATATGCGAACCGACAGCCCCAACCTCAGCGATGAGGCTTTGAGTGCGGCGCGAAAGGCAGTGCTGGCCCGTTTTGGTGAAGGCAGCGTTCCCGAAAACCCTCGGCAATATGCCAGCAAAAACAGCAATGCTCAAGAAGCCCACGAAGCCATTCGGCCCTCGGGTAAGGTGTTTAAAAGCCCCGAGCAAACGGGTTTGCACGGCGAATTCCTCGAGCTGTACACCCTGATTTATTTGCGGACGCTGGCTTCGCAAATGAACAATGCCGAAGGCTACTACACCACCGCCATTTTGAAAGGGGATACCCGCTTGGGGCCAGTCAGTTTGGGAGCCAGAGGCAAAACCATCCTCGAGAAAGGGTATTTGGCATTGTACCAAGAATCCAGCGACGAAGAAGACAACCGCTCGAGCCTGCCTGAAATGCAAGTTGGGGAAAGCGCCAAGGTGCAAAAGCTCGAGGTCAAGCAAACCAAAACCCAACCCCCCGCCCGCTACAGCGAAGCAGGTTTGATTCAGGCGCTCGAGAAAGGCGGAATTGGCAGACCCTCGACTTACGCGGCAATTATGGCCAATATTTTGCAGCGCGGCTATTGTAGCAAGCGCAAAAATACCTTAATTGCCACCTGGAAAGGCATCGCCGTGACCCAATACCTCGAGGGGAGTTTTGCCGATCTGCTGGACTACGGTTTTACCAAAATGATGGAGCAGGGTTTGGATAGCATCGCCGCAGGAGAAGGCAAACGCATTCCCTATTTGCAAGCCTTCTGGGACACCCTCGAGCCAAAATTGCGCCGCCCTGCCAGCATGAGCGCCCTAAATGTACCGCACCTCGAGCAATTTAAGCTATTTTACCGCTCGAGCCAATTGGAATTGGTGTATGGAACCCAAAAAATCCTACTCTCGAGCCTAGACGAACCCGACCAATTGACCTTGCAAAAAGCCAAAGAACTGCTGGGTTTGGAAGTCCCGCTCGAGGCTAAACCCAAGAAAAAGACCGCTAAGAAGGCAGGAAAGAAGACCGATGAAATTTCTGAAGCGGTTGAAGTAGGCGCGTGATTGCATCAAAAAAGATTTAAAAAACCTCGAGTGAGACATGCTTTCCTTTGACTCTGTTGTAACGAAAAACCAACCACGAATAACCCGAACTCAAAACGGATAATGGACAACAAACAACCCTACTCAGGACATCCAATCTTGACAAATCCCACTAGCTCACTCAAGATTAGCCCATGTACGCTCGAGGGGTTCCACTCAATACACTTTCACTGAGCGCCTTGCCCTTGGGCCAGTCCGCCACCATTTTGACCATAGACCGCACCCACCCGCTTCGCAAACGCTTGTTCGAGTTGGGTTTTATTCCTGGTTCGCCTGTCAAGTTGATTCGCGTTGCCCCGATGGGCGACCCGATTGAATTGGTGGTGGGCGGAACCCATTTCGCCATGCGCCGTGCCGATCTCGAGCAGATCTGGGTGGAGCCATGACCTTGCTGCACAATCACGGCCCGTCTACCTCGAGCGTACCACGCGAACGCACCGTGCTGGTGGTGGGCAACCCCAATGTGGGCAAAACCACTCTGATCAATGCCTTGGCAGGAACCCATATGAAAGTGGGCAACTGGAGCGGGGTGACGGTAGAAAAGCGCGAGGCGCATTTTTTCTATCAGGGCAAACCGATTCATTTGCTGGATTTGCCAGGAGCCTACTCGCTCAGCCCGCACACCCCCGAAGAACTGATCACCCGCACCGCGCTCCTAGACGAGCAAATCGATTTGGTGGTCAATGTGGTGGATGCGGGCAACCTCGAGCGCAACCTGTACCTGACCTTGCAACTGCTCGAGTTTGGTTTGCCCACGATTTTGGTACTCAACCTGATGGACGAAGCCCAAGACAAAGGGATGCTGGTGGATGCTAAAGCGCTCGAGCGGGTGTTGGGCATCCCTGTGATTCCTACGGTGGCCTCGCAGGGCAAGGGGATCACAGAATTGCTCAAGCAAATGGGAACCTTCTCCACCTCGGCCTCCACCCGCCTGAGCTACCCCGCCCCCCTCGAGGCGGCTCTCGAGCGACTGGAAAGTCTAGCGGTGGATTTTCCCAAACTGCGAAGCTATACCCACCGTTACATTGCCCTGACCTTGCTCGAGGGGGATGCCAGTTTGCGCTCGAGGCTGAGCATCACCGGTCACGCCAAACTGGTGCAAGAAGCCGATCATTTGGGCGAAAACCTGCTTTCGAGCGGCATCGAAAGCCTGCTGGAAATTGCCGAAGTGCGCTACGCTCAGGCCAATCATTTTGCTAAAAGTGCCATTCCCAGTTTCCAACACCGCCTGACCCTCACAGACCGCCTGGACAAATGGATTTTGCACCCGTGGCTGGGCATCCCCATCTTTTTGATTTTGCTGATGGCGGTGTTTCGCCTGACCTTCAGTGTAGGTGCGCCTTTTGTCACCCTGATTGGTGGCCCGTTGCAAGATGCCATTGCAGGTTGGGCGAGTGCCGCCCTCGAGTGGGTTCATGTGCCGCAGGTGTTTCATGCCTTGGTCACGGGCGCAATCATCCCTGGGGTAGGCACGGTGCTGGCCTTCGTTCCCACCCTGCTGG
>JANYFS010000024.1 GCA_025359705.1 Deinococcales bacterium
AAAAAGACATCGCCGCCTTGCAAATGCGGAACTGCCTGCAAAAAGGCGTGACCCGTGCCGAGTTGCTCGGCTTGGCGGGCAAACTTCACGCCTTGGTCTGCTAAATAGGCTTCAGCTTGCTCGGCGTGATGCCCCGTAACCACCACAATATTGCTAGCCCCCAACTGCTTTGCCAGCAACACCGGGTAGCCCAGCATCGGGCGGCCCAGCACGGTGTGCATCACTTTGGGGATGCTCGAGCGCATTCGGGTTCCCTTACCCGCTGCCAAAATGACTACCTCGAGGGGGTTATTTTTTTCAACGGACATCTAAGCCACCCCTGCGGGTAGGCTGGCTTTTTGCTCGAGACTGGCCTCGTTCAAATGGGGTTTCTCGGGCTGCTTAGAAATAAGATAAAGCATCACCATCGACACCAAAATCAAAGGAATACTGATCACTTGGGTGGTGGTAAGCAAACCAATGCCTGGTTTATCCAAACCCTCGGACAAATAAACATTGAACATGAGTGGGTTCAAACGGAAGGTTTCTTCCCAGCCCGCCCGCAAAATGCTGTACCACATAATTGCTTGCCAAAACGTCCAACCTGGGCGCTTGGAGCGCAGCCAATAATAGGAAGCCACCACAATGATGATCCCAATAATCACTCCATACAACTGGGTAAAATGAACGGGCGCGGTCATCACCATTTGATCGCCTACTTTTTTACAATACTGCACCAAGTTTTCGGCAGTGGCGGGGTTACACATGCTGTCGTGGTAGCCTCTCGCCCAGTCGGGCCAGACAAAACCGCCAGGCCAACCCGTGACCCGCCCTGGGGTATCCGAGCCGTTCATGATGTTGCCCAGTCGCCCACCAATGATGCCCAAACCCAACATGGGCGCAAACAGATCACCGTAACGGTAGAAGTCCATTTTGTGCCTGAAGGTATAGTACAAACCTACCATCATACCCGCAATTAGTGCGCCGTGAACCGCTAAGCCGCCGTTGCGAACATTGATATAGTCGATAAAAGTGGAGGTTTTGCTGAAGGCTTCGGGGTTGCTGAGAACAAAGACCACTCGAGCGCCCACAATGCCCCAGATCATGGCCCAGAAGCCTAAGTCCGCCATTATTTTGGGATTAAGGCCACGTTGGGCCGCTAGTTTTTGCGCGATAATCAGGCCCGAGACCAGACCCGCCACCATCATTACACCGTACCAAGCGATGCTGAAGGTACCAATTTTAAGAAACTCAGGATGCATAGCCTTTAGTTTAACCGCCTCGAGCCTGATAGATGATGAATCATGTATGCAGGGGGATGCAGGTGAAGAATACCTTTATGAAACCACCTGATCAGTGCTAATTTCAGTGCTAATTTTTGGTCTATTTTTGCGATGTGGGCAAACTGCTCACCACTCGAGCGATCCCGTCCGAGCCTACTTGATAGATAAAGGCATTGGACTCTTTGCGCTCACCTTGGGCGGTAAAAGCCAAACCTCCCCCAAAAACTTCTTCGCTCTCCGCCGAAAAACGCACCTTGCGTAAA
Organism: Deinococcales bacterium; assembly: GCA_025359705.1. GTDB lineage: Bacteria > Deinococcota > Deinococci > Deinococcales > Deinococcaceae > JACMOA01. The sequence continues at coordinate 1,526 of JANYFS010000024.1, forward strand.
GCAATCTTAAGCTGCTCTCGAGTGGGTAGTTTACCTTGGTTATTTTGCAAAGCGGTGAGGGTGGCGTTGCCTAACACCATAGCGGCATCATGAATCATAATCCCGTAGGTACTGAGCGGCTTTGAGAAGGCTTTTTGATAGTCTCGAGTGAATTCTTTGGCAAGTGGATAGAAGGGCATTGGCGCAGTAAACGATAAAAAATAAGTTCCCAGTCCCGAACGATCAAATTCATCACTAGAATTCAAATGATCCAAGCTATTGCTGCCCAAATAGATCACACCTACCTTGGATTGACGGAGCTGTTTTAGCAATTTATCACCCAAAGAACGCTCACCCGAATAAAAAACCAAGTCGGGCTTTTCTTGGGTGATCACTTTGACAATATTATTCAGCACACTTTCACTAAGAACACGACCTCGGCCCTTGATTTCGATCTTGGTTTTTGCACCAAATACCTCGAGTTTATCAAGTAGGCTCGAGGAATCGGGTTTCAGATCGGAAACCATGTACATGCTCTTGATTTTTAGTTGTTCAACCATCATGCGAATGGAAACTTGGGCCAAAACATCTTGTTGAGCCACTACTCGGTTGATGTTGTCTAAGGTATTGGGGGTAATCGAAGTACCACTTGCCAATGTGACCAAGCCCAGTTTTTGGGGATAGAAGATAGAGGCCGCAGTGAGGCTATTATCGTCGTTGAAAGCGCCCAATACTGCCAAGATATTCTTATCTTGCACAATTTTTTGAGCCTGCTGTACCGTAGCCAGCGGGGTATTTTGATCATCAAATATTTTAAAGTTGATCGAGTAACCTAACTTGGCAAAGTCAGCTTGCTGCGACTTAAAGACCAATTGCGCCACATTGCGGGTTTCTTCGCCCAAGTTTTTGTAATTGCCCGTCATCGGGGCCAAAATTGCTAAATCTAGGGGTTTGAGATCCGCCGCTCGAGTGGAGCTAATACCCATCGCAAGACCGAGTGCCAAGACCGATAAGGAACGCGTGCAAGGTATCCAAGTCATGGGTCATGCTGCACGTATTGAACCATATTTACCGTAATCTAGACTTCATTGATTGTGTCAAAAATGTATTGCCATACACAGAAAAACAAAATCTCGAGCCTCGAGAAAAAAAGCACAAAGAATCATCATTGCTCAAATAGATACCTAACGTTTCAAGCCTCGAGGGAGGCCATATGCTTTCCAGCAGGCTTTGGAGGGTTTATAAAATGTGTTGCCCTATGGCTCGAGCCAAACTTGAAAAAGCAGACAGGTGTGTTTTCGTAATGTATTTTTAAACAATCAAAATCAAGAGATCCTACAGGATGTGGCGAGCGAATTTTTAGCTCACCTCAGCCCGACTGCGATTCAATTCCTGCTCGAGCAGCCCCCGCAACACCAAAGCATTGCCAATCCGTTCGGCGGGGTTTTTACGCAGCAAGGTCAAACACAGCGCGTCCAGCGGATCGACCTGATCGCCGCGAACTTGGTGCGGTGGCACGGGCTGGCTCGAGACATGTTGGCGCATGACCTCTTCGGGGCTGCCATAAAAAGGCAGTTGCCCAGTTAAGCCCCAATACATCAGCACCCCCACACTGTACAAATCGGTACTGGGGGTGCTGGAGTTGCCCATCGCCTGTTCGGGCGGCATATAACCCACGGTTCCCAGTGTGACCCGCTCTTTAAATACCTCACCAATTGGCCCCGACAAATCAAAATCGATCAATTTGATTTTTCCGCTCGAGGTGATCATCACATTTTCGGGTTTGATGTCGCGGTGAACTACCCCATGTTCGTGCAGATAGTTCAGAGCCTCGAGCAGTTGAATCAGGGTCTCCAAAAAGCGCAAACGGCTGGGGGTGTTGCGCTCGAGCGGGGTGTGATTGCCCTCGAGCGTAAAGGCTTTGCTCAGCACTTCACCCGCCACAAAATCCAACAACACACCAGGCTGCCCCGCCAAATCGATGCGCTCTTTAACTGGGTTGATCAGTGGGTGATCCCAATCTTTGGCAAGTTGATATTCGCGGTCTACGCGGTTTGCCATCGAGGGGGGCAGCAGTTTTAGCACATACGGTTTGCCATCCAGGTCGAAAGCCAGGTACACAATACTATACGCCCCCTTTGCGAAGGGGCGCACAATACGATAACGTCCAGCCAAGACGGTTCCCGGGATGGCCATAATAATTTGGACTATAGCATGATAGCGCTTAAAAATACGCGAAAATTCCACACCACCGAAGTAACCAAACAAAATTACCCTTTGATCTACCACCCGCCACCACCCCCCTCGAGCGGACAGAATACCGATGGGATACTGAAGGGGTACAGGCAAACCAAAACACATCCGACCCAAAATCAGGTATCTTGTTTCGAGCGATCTGCATACACAGACTATATTTAGATGGTAGCGCTAGAGTATGCCAAGTCGTATACCCGGTATACCTCGAGAGGATTAAATGACCAACGAACCCAGCAAAACCGAGCCAGCCGCCCCGATAGGATTTTGGGCTAAGCTCTGGCATGAAATTATTCGACCCTACGGCGAAGCCATTCTGTTTGCCATCTTAATCACGACCTTTGTGTTTACTTCGGTAGGCGTAGAAGGAACCAGCATGATGCCCAACCTCCGTACAGGGGAAAGGGTGATTATTCCCAAATATGAGCAGTGGTTGCATCGTTTTGGCATAGGCAGTTATAGCCGAGGTGATATTCTTGTTTTTAAACCACCCCAACACCCTAATGATCCAAATGGTGAGGCTGAAAAAACTAGTTTTTTTGGATTGTGGAGCTATTATCCTTTTTTGATCAAACGTCTGATTGGTTTGCCAGGAGAAAAGGTAAAAATTAAAAATGGAGAGGTTTTTATTAATGGCAATAAAATCGATCAAAGCTTTACTACGGACTATTGGAAAAAGCAAGGATGTTGGGATCAAGATAGTGCATATGCCAATACAATCAGCAGAGACCAACCTGATTTAGAAGAACTGACCATACCAGCGAACAATTACTTTTTAATGGGTGACAATCGTACCATTGAGGGTAGTAAAGATTCTAGGTATTTTGGCCCCATACCTATAGATCAAATTGCAGGTCGAGCAACATTTGTTCTATGGCCTTTCATTAGGAAAACTGAAGATAATTACGATTGCAAATCCCCAAGTCCAACAGAAGGATTTACCCTGAGTGGAGACACTATTGGTAATTGGCGCGTTCTTAGGCCGCCAGATGGGTTGGTAAACGTCAAATAAACCTAAGCCCAATCCAAATAAAACAAAAGCTCGAGCGACCCATCACATTCGCTCGAGCTTGTTTAATTTTTCAAAAAATTATCTCTCATCCAGCTCGAGCAAATCTGAAAGTAAAATCACCTCGAGCTGTTCAAAACGCACCACAGCATCGGTCTCCCTTGCGATAAAATCCGAGACTTTGCCCAAGATCTCGTGTACCCACGCCGCCTCGAGGTGAATGGTGGTGATGCCGATTTGCTCCCAATCGTGGCTGTCTTGCCCCGCTAGCCGCGCCACCGAAACGGGAAAGCGTGCTTTTAGGCGCTCGGTAATCGGTTTGACCACCGAGCGTTTTTCTTTGAGGCTTGAGACCCAGGGCATCTCGAGGGTGCAGCTATAAATTCCGATGTAAGACATGTTGGATAGGGGATATTTTAGAAGCTCGAGCGCGGAAAAATCAGGTCATGCTGGCAAGAAAACCTTGCTTGCGAACTGCCCGAATCAAATCCATAACCGTTAAATACGAACCATCATAGGCAATAGAAAGCGTGCCACGGTCACTCAATTTTACCGACTGCACCCCACGCATCGCCTCGAGACTGTCCATCACCCGCTTGGTAGAATCCGCATCGACGAGACCCTGCACTTGCATCAGCACTTTTTGATTCTGGTTTTCGGTCATGTGCTTATTCTAACGGAATCGCTGCGCTCGAGGGGGTGAGCCGCTGTACTCACTCGAGCTGGTGAGTTTTTGTTGCGGGCGAGAGAGCGGGAGGGCGAGAGGGCGAGAAAAAAGATTGTGTGACTCGAGGTTAAGTCTCAAGCCACACAATCTTTTACGAAAAACGAAAAACGAAAAACGAAAAACGAACGACGAAAAACGCATTTCACCTTACAAATCTGCACCCAATTTCAGGCTCGAGCGGCGACCCATATGGCGCACGGCGTAAATCCCATCGGCTCTAAAATCTTGGATGGCAGCAAACGCACTCCATTTGTGTGGAAGCGACAGATGCACTTCGTAAACTGCTGCGTCGTAAGCGCTTTTGCTACAGGCCCGCAACAACCCCTCTCCCACCTTGTCAGATAGGCTAGAGTCCAAAACCCACAACCTCGAGACCCAGACACAGGGTTTATCGCCTTGCCAGATGCTCTGGGCGAAAATGGCTCCTAGAATCTGGTCATCCCCTGTATGATCCTGTGCCACAAAAGAATGCTCACTGCGTTCGTAGAATTTTAGGGCCGCTTCGGAGGTGCGAATGCGACTTTGCCGCTCGAGGGGATCAATTTGGTCGAAGCTGGGGTCTTCACCGCGCAACACCTCGAGGTCTAGGGCTTGGAGGGCGGGGTAATCGTTTTCATCGAAAGGTCTGAATAACATGGTTCCATTTTAACGAATTAGCAATTTGGAAACCGCAACAAATCAATTACCACAAATCAATTACAATGACCTTTATGAGTCAAGTACGTCACGATCTGCTCGAGCTGGCAAAACATTTACGGCATTTTCATTCGGCAATGCTGGATCAAGCCACCCTCGAGTACCAACACAAGGCGGGCCAGAAGCCCAATCCCTTCGAGCTGTTCAACCTGGTTACCAGCCACCCCGATTTCCAGTGGCTACGCCCGCTTTCGGGCCTGATGGCAACCCTAGACGAAGTAATCGACAGCAAAGCCTTGCTCAGTAGCCCCCACGTCCGCGATATTGACCGCGCCATTGCCGAGCTGTTCAGCCCCCTCGAGCCGCAGTTTAAAGAGTTTCGCACGGGTTACGCTCGAGTAAAAACCGTGTCCAAGGTACAAGAAACCGAGGCCAAATGGCGCAGTACCGTGTCCAAACTCCGCAAAGACTACTTGGAAGGGGAACTCAACTGAAACTGATTGTCGGTCTGGGAAATCCCACTTCCCAATATGCTCAGACCCGCCACAATGTGGGCTGGTTGGTCTTGGACGCTTTGCAGCAGCAATTGGGCGGAACTTGGCTCCGCAGCCCCAAAGCCGAATCGCTCGAGGCCAGAATCGGTAGCGAAAAAGTGATTCTGCTGAAGCCCCAAACCTACATGAACCTTTCGGGCGAAGCAGTCGCGCCGTTGATGCGCTTTTACAAGCTCGAGCCAAGTGATTTGCTGGTGATCCAAGACGATTTGGACAGTCCTTTTGGGATTTTGCGGCTGCGAAAAGGCGGACGCTCTGGGGGACAAAACGGCATTAAATCCATTTTGCAACATGTGGGAACCGACGATTTTGCACGGCTAAAAATGGGCATCTCGAGGCCACCCGCACAGTGGGGAGTATCGGATTGGGTATTGTCCAAATGGCATGAAAACGAAAACGAAATGCTCGAGCGGCTCCTAAAAATCGCTCGAGCGGCGGCACACCATTGGGTACTCGAGGGGGTGTTGACCACCCAACAAAAATTCAACAACACAGATCTAAGGCCCAAACCCCCGCCACCCCCAAAGGCTGAACCCAAAGAAGTTACGCTCGAGCAAAGTGTTGTTGAAAGTGTTGCTGAAAGTGTTGCTGAAAGTGTTGCTGAAGTGGGTTCGCTCGAGGGTTAGAGCATTTTTCAGCGTAATGAATGAACTAATCATGCTGCTCAAAATAGGGTTCGTCCGTCTGAAACATGTTATTTGTGATCACACACTTAAAGACAAATGGACAACAGATAACCGCATTAAAATCATTTAATCATTCAAAGATAAATTGGGCGGAGTGCCATATTCAAATTGACGTAAAACGGTTTTGTCGAATAGCAACATGGCGCGGTAATATTTGTCTTTTTGGTAGGGAATATCAAAGGTAGCCTGGGGGTCTACGGTATCCACATAATGCGAATCTCGAGCCATTTCCTTATCATTTTCATACCAAATAACCGAAGCGTAACCAGGTAGGGGAGAGGCCAAAGTCACCTCGAGCTGTAACTTTTCCCCCTCGAGGGTGATCCCTTTAGAGTTGAAACGGGCAGGGAACGTGCCTTTTCGTACTTCGGGAATGAGTGGGAAGGTGGTGAATCGGCAACTGCTTAGCGAAGCACATAACAGAATAGAAACGATTAAAATTTTTTTATTTAATACATCTTTATTTAATACATCTTTATTTAATGTATTCGTGCTTATCCCTCGAGCGACCTTTTTATGGAAGGGTGATGAATTCCAAATCATAATTTAAACCCCCGTGGCAGCAATCGCCCCCAGCATGGCAAGTGGCGCAGTTTCGGCCCGTAGAATACGCTGGCCCAGTGAGATGGCGGTGAATCCTTTGTTTTGCAACATCTGCACCTCGAGGGGACTGAATCCTCCTTCGGGGCCGCTGGCAATCCACAGGGGCGCGTCCCAATGCAGCCGCTCGAGCAAGGTGTTACGGCTTTCGGGGTGGGCTACAAAGCCGTTTTTCACCTCGAGGAGTTGTTTGATGCCGATTGGCTCCAGAACTGTGGGGGTGACGCTGCGCCGAGATTGCTTGCTGGCTTCTTCGGCAATGCGCTGCAAACGTAAAAGTTTGTTGCCTTTGATGTCTGGCACATCGGAAAACTGGGTTTTGAGCAACTGAATGGTGGTCACACCCAGTTCGGTACTTTGCCGCACCACATCGGCAAGTTTGTCGCCTTTGAGCAGAGCAATTGCCAAGGTGATCGGCTGCGGGGTTTCGCGGTTGTTTTCCAGTTGTTCACGTAGCTCGAGCGTGGCAGTAAAGGCATTCAGCTCGAGGATTTGGGCCTCAAACTCCACTCCTTTGCCATCAAATACCCGCACAATGTCCCCAATTTTATGGCGCAAAACCTGCAAATGCCGCACCTCTGGGCCTTCTAGCTCGAGGGTACGGGTTTCTTCGGGCGGGAATTCGGTTATTTTGATGCGGTGCAAAGCATCCACTCTCCGTTTTGCTCGGTGTAAATGTTTTTGAAATCCTCCCGCTCGAGGGCTTCCAAGACCATAGGCAAGCGGTCTGCCAAAATCCCGGTTAGAATCAGTTGCCCATCGTCGGTCAGGGCATCCCAATATTCTCCTGCCAGCATTTGGTGCAGTTCGGCATACAAGTTACAGACCAGCACATCATAAGGCATCTGGTCTTGCATGTCCGACAAAATTCCCTCGAAAAATTCCACGTTCAGGCCGTTGATTTGGGC
>JANYFS010000033.1 GCA_025359705.1 Deinococcales bacterium
AAAACCGCCTTGCAAGGATTACGTGATGCAATTACCAACAATGGAAGTAAGTTGCCCACTCGAGCGCAAGTTATGGATGCAACCCGCAAAGTTCAAATTGATTCACGCGACTTAGTTACAGGGAGTATGGCCTTCAATAGCATTGGAGACCGTACCGAAGTCACTGTATTTGTACTACGGGTAGGCGAAGATGGAATCGCTAGAGTGAATACTGCGATTAAAGTGAAACAACCTTAAATTACATCCCTAAATTTACCTAGGGGATAAAACTTAAATACCGCTCGAGCAAATCTAAATCCTCGAGCGGTATTTAAGTTTTTTGGGTTTCATTTGATTAAGCTTATTTTAAAAATGAAATAGCAAAGGGGTATTCGTAGGTTTTGCTCTGGTTGGTGGCAATCACTGCCATGACCAAAGTGGCGATCTGCAAAATGAATAAAGGGATGAAAATAATCCACAAAACAAATGCACCTATGCCCAAAGTCAATATGGAAAATACAAAAAAGATAATCCAAGCTAAGGCAAAATACAAACTGAGCGAGATCTGAAAGTTTAAAGCACGTTTACCTTGTTGATCTACCGTGGGGGAAACATCTCTAGCGATAAGCCAAGCTACCAAAGCACCAATCACGTTTCCAACGGGAACAACAGGAAACAAATAGATCAGCAGTGGGGCCAAGTGAATGAGGTAAATCGGAGTTTGTTCGCGCTCGAGGATGGTTTGGCTGTTACCATTTTGGATGCTATTCATATCTTTTAATACGCCCTGCCTCGCGTAAAGTTCCCAAAGATTTTGTATGGCCTAAATTCGCCCTTGGAACAGTCTGGAATGGATTTTAGGTATATTTTTGAACTTGGTATAAAGTTTATCAAAACTTAGCCTTACCGCCCTAGCGTGCTAGACGCTTTATTTCTGTAGCGGTTGTGTGCTAATGTGTGTGCGTTTGCAAACGGGGAAGTCTCGAACGTTCCACACGCAAATTCATCTCAGGAGGACATACCATGTCAGACAAAATTGCAAAAACCCAGTTGGTTGATTTGATCGCCGACAAGACCAGTCTCAGCAAGAAAGAAGCAGGCGAAGCGGTATCAGTGTTGCTCGATGCCATCATCGACACCCTGAAGAAAGGCGGCAGTGTTGGTTTGCCTGGTTTGGGAACCCTGAGTGTCACCGAAACCAAAGAGCGCCAAGGAGTGCGCCCAGGAACCACCGAACGCATCACCATTCCTGCGGGCAAGAAGATTCGTTTCAAAGTGGCAACCACCCTCAAGGGCGATCTCTAAGTTACGGATTGAGTGACGCATTTTTTTAAACACGCTCGAGTGGATTTTAGACTCGAGCGTGTTTATTTTTTGGTTTATGTGAATTTTTTGTGCGGCTAGTGGTATTCAACACCTTTAGAACACCCCCGTGGTGCTACCCTCGAGGCATGGAAGTAGCTATGGAAGTTATGACGCTCCCCGTTAGCATCAGCGAAAACGCTGCAACTCGAGCTAAGGGAATGCTCGAGGCACAAAAGAAAGAGAATGCAGGCGTGCGGGTTTTTATCAAAAGTGGTGGATGCAGTGGCTATCAATACGGCATGGCAATCGATGACCGCGAACTCGAGGGGGACACCATTGTCACCCATAGGGGTATCAAACTGCTGGTAGACCGCATGAGTATCGACCTCTTGCGCGGCTCTGAAGTGGACTTTGTAGACAATATGATGGGGGGCGGCTTCACCGTCAACAACCCCAATGCCACCTCCAACTGCGGTTGTGGACATAGTTTCCGCACCGATGGTTCCAAATCGGCGGATGCTGAGAGTGGCACGGGCTGCGGCAGCCACTAACCCTCGAGCAATCCTGTTTTAACCGAACACCCCCGCTGTGGGGTGTTTCCTTTATCTGAAGGTCATAGAAATTATAAAAAATACCAAGTGTGAGAGGGTAGGGGTTCATATGGATATAGAATTTTTAGATCATGGTATTTTATCAAATTTAGCCAAAAATCCAAACACTCCACCTGAAGTGTTATTAAAACTTTCTCAGCAGAACAACCGACAAGTTTGCTTAAGTCTAGCAGAAAATCCAAATACTCCACTTGAGGCATTAAAATTTCTCACTCAACATAATAACTACGAATTTCGTAGAGAAGTGGCTAGAAATAAAAGTATGACACCCGAGCTATTGGTTCAGCTTGCTACAGATCAAGATTTTCAGGTTTGCTCGGGTGTGGCAGAAAATCCAAATACTCCGCTCGAAACACTTGTTTGGCTTTCTACGCTTGATTATGAAGCTATTCGTTTTGGTCTTGCCAAAAATCCAAATACCCCAATGGATATTTTGATTAGTCTATATAGGCGCAAAAATAGCAAGATAAATTATGCTCTTTGTGAGAATTCAAGTATTTCATACGAAATGCTACTTTCTATTGCTCAAAATGGAGATCTTGATGTCTTTCAAATTATAAAGGGGAAACTAAATATCCCATACGAAATATACAGTAGGCTTAACACAAGTCAAAATTTATACCAAAAATTTCAATTGGCAAAATCTCACGAAACACCGATCGAAGTGCTAGTTGAATTTTCAAAAGATTTGCAAGTTGGTATTCGAATTGCAGTTGCGAATAATGCCAACACGCCATTTGAAATATTGTCTATCTTATCCATGGACGAAAATTTAGACGTGCTTATTGGAGTTGCAGTCAATCCCAAAACTCCATTTGATGTAGTAAAACAAATTGTCGGCAAAAAAAGTCTCAAAGCTATACGTGAATTATCAAAATATCCAAAGATACCCTTAAATGTTTTGATTTTATTAATCGAATTTGCAGATTGGCAACTACTTTGCAATATTGCAAGAAATGTGAATACTCCAAAGGAAATCCTATTTCACCTATCTAAAAATTCATCTTTTGTTGTGCGTTCGGCTGTGGCAAGGAATGCCAATACACCAGTAGAAATATTAATTAAATTGTCAAAAGATAGCCACTCATCTGTATGCGCTGCCTTAACAGACAATATAAATACCCCGCTCGAGGTACTTAGGTATTTATTTGATGAGCAAAAAATTTATACGCTTATGTCTCCATTCGCCAAAACAAATCACAACCAAAAAGAGCTAGTTGTAGAGGATTGGGATGATTCATTGATTGATCGAGTTCTAGAGGCTCAAAATCGAAACACATCTCCATCTATTCTTGCAAAACTTGCTCGGGATGCACACACTGCTGTTCGTCTTAGTATTACCCAAAACCCAAATACGTCACCCGAGGTATTGACACGAATGGTTCAGGGTAAGAGTGTAAGAATTCGCTCAAATATTGCTACAAATCGAGGTGTTTCCTCTGAAATACTGGAAAAACTATCTTTGGATAAAGATCCTACTGTTCGTTCAAAAGTAGCCGAGAATCCCAACACATCTTTAGAAACCTTGCATCACTTGTCTAAAGATGCAGAAATCGATGTCCGAAAAAAAGTGGCAAAAAATTTAAAGGTATCATTTGAAATACTCATTGCACTTTCCACAGATAAAGATTATGAAGTTCGTCAAAATGTGGCAAAAAATTCAAATACACCACTTAAAATTTTAATAGAGCTTGCTAGAGACGAATACTCAATGGTTCGTTTGTATGTTGCTCAAAATCCAAGTACACCTTTGGAAATTTTGGAAAAACTTTCTATAGATCAGGATTTTCAAGTTCGCTCAAGGGTTGCTGGAAATCCAAAAACTTCTCAAAAAATATTAAATCAAATTTTTCAACTTGGAGATATAAACTCTTTCGATAGTTTGGCTCGAAATTCAAATACACCTCTAGAAGTACTAGATTCACTTTATCAAAGTAATAGACGGTTCGTTCGCAGCAATTTGGCCAAGAATCCCAATTTATCTTTAAAATTGCTAATTCAGCTTTCTAGTGATAGTGATTCAATTGTCCGTTCAAATGTAGGTGAACGTTTTGATACTCCTGCGGACATACTCATGAATCTTGCTCAAGATAAAGATTCTAGTGTACGTAGGCATGTTGCGAAAAACCACAATACCCCACTCGAAGCATTGTTTTTATTGGCCCAAGATAGTGACTCTGGAGTCAGCTATGAAACCGCGCAAAATCCGAATTTTCCATCTGAGATGCTAATTCAACTTTCCGAGTATAAAGATTTAAATATTCGTGCTATGGTGGCATTTGGCTTAAATACCCCAGCTTATATACTAGCTAAACTTGTTTTAGATAAAGATCACAAAATTTTACAAAATATTGCCAAAAATCCAAATACTCCACTCGAAGTACTTGAAATACTAATTAAAAATGAAGATGATTTTTTTCAATACTATGTAGCTCAGAATCCAAATATTTCATCAAAAATAGCTGAACAACTTATAATAAACAAGGAAGATCGAATTTTAGAAGAATTGGCACGAAATCCAAATATATCACCCGATATTTTACTACGACTATCCAAGTTTGAAAATCTGCAAATTCTTTTTTATGTTGCAAGAAATCCGAAGACATCGAGTGAAGTATTGATTGAACTCTCAAAGAATGAAGACGACTATCTACATCACCTTATCACAGAAAATCCAAATACTCCACCTGAAATTTTGGATCAATATAGCCATACTGAAAATGACATTGTTCTTTTGGGGGTAGCCAAAAATTTAAATACACCAACTGAGGCACTTGACGAATTATCAAAAATTGGAAATTATGCGATCCGCTCGGCGGTTTCAATACATCCCAATACTCCTTTAAATGTATTATTAATGTTTGCAAATGATGATCATTTTGAACCATATTTTGGTGTAGACTCAGAATTTAAAGTCAAAATGGCAAAAAATAAAAATACTCCCTCGGAAGTATTGGATATACTTATAAATCTTGGTTATGGCTATGCAATACCCTGCGATCATCCAAATTTTTCAACTTCCATGCTAAATCGAATAATCAAAAATGAGGATAAAAATAGTTTGCTAAAGCTGGTAATGAATATACATACTCCACCAAAAATTCTGGATTTTATTTTTAAAAATTTTGACTCCAAAAAATACAGTGATGGATGGTATGAATCTGAAGATTCCTTTATTATCCTGGATTCATCGGATTTATCTTCCAAAAATGGCATTCGCGTAGGCTTAGCCAAAAACCCCAATACCCCCACGGATATTTTAGAAAAACTTGCTCGAGATGAATCTTGGAGTGTACGGGCAAATGTCTGCACCAATCCAAGCACACCCCTCGAGGTACTGATTCAGATGCTCGAGGAGATTTTTGCCCGCTCCAGCAGGTGGTAAAGCCTTCCAGATTTCAAGCCCGATTCAAAACCCCTTCCCCCTCGAGCCGCTCGAGAGTCGCCAGATCCAAACCCAGCACCTCTTGCAACACCGCTCGAGTATGTTGCCCCAACAGGGGCGGCGGGTTCTGGAGGGTAGCGGGAGTGCGGGAAAAGTGGGCGAAGGGGCTGCCGATCAGGTTTATGCTGCCCAAAGCGGGATGCTCGAGG
>JANYFS010000044.1 GCA_025359705.1 Deinococcales bacterium
CCTTTATGAAGGGGTTATAGATGGGTTATGAAGGGCTAATCTCAGCTCGAGACTGCAAAATCAAACTTGTACTTGTTGCGTACTTGCTCGAGGGTGGGATGAAAGGTGGTCATCATGGCTTCGATGGTATGAATGCAGCGCTCGAAAACTTTAGAAATATCCTCGGGTTTGTCCAGCAGCAGCTCCATAATGGCCCAGACCCCACCGTCGATCACACACATTTTGACACTTTTGTACTGCACATTAAGCTGATTGAGCACCTCTACCATTTGAAAATGCTCGTTGATGTCGCCGATTTTCCAGATTTGGGGCAAGGCCAAGCGAAAATACGGCAGATCTGCTTCTTCGGTAAAAATCATGAAAGTTTTGTAGTTCAAACGAAACACCAAATTGCCTTGATTGTCGGGTTGGGTCTCGATGTTGAGGGTTTTTAGGTAGCGGGAAAAAATATCGGCTTTACTCATGCCCTCGAGCATATCGCATTCAGCAGCACATTCGGTAGGGTGGGGTTGGCGTTTGGCTCGAGGGGGGTTGGATCACAAATTGGGTCACTCATCTGAACCACTAAGCAATTCGGCTTATTTGGGGCTTACCCCCTTGCGGAATACGGCTTAAGTCTTTAGGCTAGATCACAGAGTTATTAAGTTTAGGGTTTGTTCGAGAAATCGACCCAACAAATCGACCCGAGAAATACAAATCCAAAGGAGTGATACATCATGGTGAGACACGATCCACAACCCAAAAATGAAGGCGCAAATAGCGTCTCGGGCGTGTTATGGTGTATCAATTCCGACTAGAATTTAACTAGCATCCGAATTGAAAGCGCAAAACCATAACCCCCAAAATCCTGGGGGTTTTTTTTGTCCTCAACTCGAGACCCAGATACCCAGATACCCGCGCCGCTTTCTCCAAAACCCTCCGCCATCATTTCCAAATCAAACTAGGGATAATCCGATGAAAGAGAAACCAACGCACTACGCGCCACACACCATCCAAAACAACATGCAGCACACCATTCAAACCCAACCCGCACCCTCGAGCGCCACCCCAAACCATTCCACACCACAAGCTGCACCCAAACCCGCTTTCCGTGAATATCTATGCCTCGAGCGGCAATCGCAATGTAAAAAAACCCTCGAATTCTAAATAAAATGAGTTCTAAACAAAATCCCCTCGAGCCAATATAAACTCGAGGGGGAATCATCATTGTGAAAGATTTACAGGGTCTCGAGTTTCTCTCGAGCAGGGTTCCGCATGGCTTGCTGATGGCTATGAATACCCATAACCACTTGAATTGCAGTATAGGTCGAAGCGATATCCAAGACACCCGAAACCAATTCTAAAACAGGATTAAATGTTTTAGATCTGGCAACGATTCGACCTACAAAACCCGATATGAGCAACATGGCCCACCACAATTGCAGCGGGGGTAAGTTATCACCACTCACTTCGGCAAATTCATTTGAAAGTTCGCTGCGATACTAAATTTCTTTGGTGATCCTAAAGGGCATCAGCAAATTAGCAAACGGCACAAACCACCAATAAATGCTGGCAGCAAGGCTACTCGAGATTCGCCTACATCCAACCTCGAGTAAATTGGCGTAAGTGCGATAGCCCCATACTAGCCACAAAATTGCAGTCGCCAGATAGAGAACCGTAAACAGTAAGCCAGATACACCCAATAAGCCCACCCAAAGATTGAGTTCTTCGGGTTCTCCTACAATCAGCGAGAGTACCATAAAGATCCCTGAAATCCCCAAATCAGCCCACAACAAACGAATCAACCAAGTGGCTTGCCCTGCCTCGAGCTGCTGCCCCATCTTTAATTTGCTCATCATAAATTTCACCCCATTCTCGCCCGTTGTTCATCTTGGCCCCGCCAGTGTAGCACAAGGTATGGTAATTTAAAAAAGCTGTACCAAGTCTAAATGTCAGCTCCAAAAGGATTAAGTGTAGACAGTACACTATCTCAAGCCTTAGACTGTACCCCATGACGAATTCCACCACCGATCTTGCTTTGCTAACCATTAATACCATTCGCACCCTCTCGATAGACGGGGTGCAAGCCGCCAACTCTGGGCATCCTGGCGCACCCTTGGGCGCGGCGGCAATGGCCTATACCGTTTGGCAAAACCACTTGCGGGCCAACCCCAAAAACCCTCACTGGGCTGCAAGGGACCGTTTTATTTTGTCGCCTGGTCACGCCAGCATGTTGATTTACAGCTTGTTGCATGTGTATGGCTACGATTTGGCCCTCGAGGAACTGAAAAACTTCCGTCAATGGGGCAGTAAAACCCCAGGCCACCCCGAATATGGTCATACTGCAGGTTTGGACATGACCACTGGGCCACTTGGTCAGGGTGCTGCCACCTCGGTAGGCATGGCAATGGCAGAGGCGCATTTGGCTGCCAACTACAACCAAGAGGGCTATACCCTATTTGAAAACTTTACCTATACCATCGTCTCAGACGGTGATATGGAGGAAGGTATCAGCCACGAGGCCGCCTCTTTTGCGGGCCACCTCAAATTGGGCAAATTGATCTGGCTTTACGACGACAACGACATCCAACTCGATAGCCCCACCAATGTCAGCTTCAGCGACAATACCACCTTGCGCTTTGAGGCATACGGTTGGCAAGTCTTGTATATTGCCGATGGCAACGATGTGAGCGCGATTAATGCGGCCCTCGAGCAAGCCAAACTCGAGACCCAAAAACCCACCCTGATCCGGGTTAAGACCATCATTGGTTTTGGTTCACCCAAAGCGGGAACCAACAAAGCCCACGGCGAACCCCTCGGCCCCGACGCAGTGAAGGCCACCAAAGCCGCACTGGGCTGGGATTACCCCGATTTTTTTGTGCCGCAAGAAGTCTATGATCACGCTGCGGTGGCAGGTCAAAAAAATGCCGCCCTCGAGAGCAATTGGAATGCTTTGCTCGAGCAATATGCTGTGGCCTTCCCCGAAAAATACTCGAGCTTGAAGCACATTTTGGCAGAAACTTTGCCTGATGGCTGGACCGACGCTTTGCCCAGCTTTGAAGTGGGCGGTAGCCAAGCCACCAGAGACGCTTCTGGAGCCACCATCAACGCACTGGCCCCCAAATTGCCGATGCTGTTGGGCGGCAGTGCCGACCTTGCGGGCAGCACCAAAACCAATATCACCGGCGAAGGGGTTTTTCAGCCAGGCAGCTACCAAAACCGCAATCTGATGTTTGGGGTGCGCGAATTCGGGATGGCAGCAATGGGTGCGGGCATGGCCCTCTACTCGGGTTTGCGCCCCTATGTGGGAACCTTCATGGTGTTCAGCGATTACTTAAAGCCCGCTGCGCGTTTGGCAGCCCTGATGCACCAACCCGTGATTTACGTGCTGACCCACGACTCGATTGGGGTAGGCGAAGACGGCCCCACCCACCAACCCATCGAGCAGCTCGCCAGCCTGCGGAGCATCCCCAATATGGTGGTGATCCGCCCCGCCGATGCCAACGAATCCGCTGCCGCCTGGAAAGTGGCCCTCGAGCGCAAAACTGGCCCCACTGCCCTGATCTTTACCCGTCAAAAACTGCCCGTGATGCCCAAAAATCACCAAGGTGTGGCTAAAGGGGCCTATGTAGTGCAAGATGCCGAGAAAATCGATGTGGTTTTGCTGGCTACGGGTTCGGAAGTGGCCTTGGCTATCGAGTCTGCCAAAGCCTTGGCAGCCCAAAACATCGGCGCAAGAGTGGTGTCGATGCCTTCCCTCGAGCTATTCCGCGCTCAAGATGCCGCCTACCAAAACAGTGTCTTGCCCAAAGGAACCAAGCGGGTCGCCATCGAAGCCGCCAGCCCCTTTGGTTGGCACGAATGGGTCGGCCTCGAGGGTGCGGTCATCGCCATGCCTGGCTTTGGTGCTTCGGCCCCCGCCGAGATTTTGTTTGAGAAGTTTGGATTTAGCGTTGAGAACGTGGTGAATACGGTTAAAGGTATACTTTAAGTTTTAAAACTTAAGCCCCTCGAGGGGTAAAAGTTAGGAAGAGACACGGCCCTCTCCAGCCGCGTCTCTTTTTTTGCTGGCTTGGGTTGACCCGCTTTTTTCTTTTAGCCACACTGGGTATTTCAGGGAATTTCAGGACATTTCAAGATATTTCAGTACCGAATTCCCTCGAGACTGATATACTCGCCAGATGATTGCCATCGACTTTGCAGGAAAAAACGCCCTGATTATGGGTGTCAGCAACGAGAAAAGTTTGGGTTGGGCCATTGCCGAGCAACTTTTGGCAGCGGGCGCACGTTGTATTTTTAGCTATCAAGGGGAGCGTTTACTGCGAAACCTCGAGAAAGTGACCGCAGGCCAGCAAAATGTATTGCTCGAGCCGTGTGATGTGACCGTAGAAGCCGACCTCGAGCGGCTTTTTGCCAAGATTTCTAGCGAAATGGGCAGCCTGGATATGCTGGTGCATTCGGTGGCCTATGCGCCACGGGCCAGCATGGAGGGCCGTTTTATCGACACCACCCTCGAGGATTACCACACCGCGATGTCCATTTCGGCCTACAGCTTGATTTCGGTGACACGCCACGCCGAACCACTGCTGAATTCTGGCTCGAGCATCATCACCCTGACTTATTACGCCTCTCAGCGGGTGGTTCCCAAGTACAACGTAATGGGGGTTGCCAAGGCCGCGCTCGAGGCCAGTGTGCGCTATTTGGCTGCCGAATTGGGGCCAAAAAACACCAGAGTCAATGCGATCAGCGCTGGCCCCATGCGAACGGTAGCCGCCAAAAGCATCCCTGGGTTCACTGCCATGTACGAAAAAGCCGCCCAAACCGCCGCCATGAAGCGCAATGCCACCCAAGAAGAGGTGGGCAAGTTGGGTTTATTTTTGCTCAGCGACCTCTCGAGCGGAATTACCGGCGAAATCTCTTATGTGGATGCGGGCTACAACATTATGGGTATGGCAATTGATTAAGTAACATGGCTGAAATCGGTTCAAAAAACTCAAAACGTACCTTCCTCGAGCGGCGAAATGCACTATGGTTTCAACTTCGTTTACTCGAGGGGCCACAAGACATCTCAGCAGATCCCCAGCTCGAGGGTATAATTAGCGAATTGATGGCTTTAACCAAGCTCTCGAGGGAGCAGATTTGGGCGGG
>JANYFS010000061.1 GCA_025359705.1 Deinococcales bacterium
CTTTTGGCCCAACACGTTTTTGCAGACCCCAACGAACTGAGCAAATTGAACGCTATTGTCCATCCCAAAGTGCGTACCGAAATGCACCGCCTCGAGCGCGAAGCCACGAGCGAAGTGGTTTTCCAAGATATTCCTTTGCTCTTTGAAAGTGCTTTGGGTTATATCTTTGATCACATTTGGGTAGTGGATGCCCCCATTTTAGAGCGCCTCGAGCGTGCCAAAACCCGCTCGAGCTGGACAGAAGACGAGTTCTGGAGCAGGGAAAAAGCACAAATGCCCATTGCCGAAAAAAAGCAACGGGCCACCCAAGTTTTGATCAATGATGGAGATTTGGCAGAGCTCGAGGCTAAATTGGACGCACTGCTCGAGGGGATTGGAGAGGGTAAAAGGGTAAGAGGCGGACAGGCCCGAGAGGTGCTGTAGTTGGGCCAAGACAGACGGTAAGAAAAAAACTTGTGGCTCGAGGTTTTTTAACGAAAAACGAACCACGAACCACCCAATCCTTACCCTCGAGCCTTCGCAAACTCGAGACTGGCTTCAATAAACGCCTTGAAGGGTGGGCTAGGCCGCATCGGGCGGCTTTTGAATTCGGGATGGGCTTGTAGGCCCACAAAAAAGGGATGGTCGGCAATTTCGATGGCTTCAACCAAACCCGCCCCGCGCCCCCGCATTCCAGGAGTCACCGCGCTGACCACCAAACCCGCACCCTCGAGGGCCGCGACATATTTGGGGTTGACTTCATAACGGTGGCGGTGCCGCTCTTTAACCAGCCCCCCGTTGGGTAGCCCGTAAATGCTTGCCATACGGGTTCCCGCCTTGATTTGCATGGGCCAGTCGCCCAAACGCATGGTTCCGCCCATATCCTGCTGCTCGAGCTGTTCGGGCATCAGGTCGATCACTTTGTGCGGGCTGTAGGCATCGAATTCGGTGGAGTTGGCTCCCTCGAGGCCGCCCAGACGGGCATAATCGATCACCGCCACTTGCATTCCCAAACAAATTCCAAAGTACGGAACTTTTTGTTCCCGTGCATAACGGGCTGCTTTGATCTTGCCTTCCACTCCACGGTTGCCAAAGCCTGGGCCGATCAAAATGCCGTCCAAACCTGCCAGCAGGGTATTTTCCGCGCCCACTTCCTCGAGTTCTTCGGCGCTGATCCAGGCCACATCCACCCGCGCATCGTTGGCAATTCCCGCATGGCGCAAACCCTCGAGGATACTTTGGTATGCGTCTGCCAGCGCTACATACTTACCCACGAAACCAATTTTTACGCTCGAGCTGGGGTTTTTCAGCTTTTTCACCGCGTCTTGCCAGAACCACAAATTGGGCTGCACCTTCTCGAGCTTGAGGCGGCGCTCCACCGCTTTACCCAATCCCTGATCCTCGAGGGTGAGCGGCACTTCATAGATATGCTCGAGGTTGTGGCTGCTAAATACTCCGTCAGGATCGACGCTGGTAAACAGTGAGATTTTCTTACGCATATCCTCGCCCAGTGGGTCGCTCGAGCGCACCACTACAAAGTCTGGAGTGATACCCACGCTCCGCAGCGCCGCCACCGAGTGCTGAGTGGGTTTGGTTTTGATCTCACCACTGGTCACACTGGGGGCTAGGGTCAGATGTACGTAAGCTACATTTTCGTAACCTTCATCAAAGCGCATGGTGCGAATCGCCTCGAGGAAAGGCAGGCTTTCGATGTCGCCCACCGTGCCACCCACTTCGATAATGCAAATATCCGCCCCCGCACGGTTGGCACTCTCCCGAATTCTGCGTTTGATTTCGTCGGTGACATGCGGAATCACCTGCACGGTTTGCGACAGATATTCCCCCGCACGTTCTTTGCGAATCACCTCTTGGTAGACCTGCCCCGTGGTGATCTGGCTACCTTCGGGGGTGTCCATATCCAAAAAGCGCTCGTAGTTGCCCACATCCAAGTCGGTTTCGCTGCCGCCTGCGGTCACAAATACCTCGCCGTGTTCGTAGGGCCGCATGGTTCCCGCGTCGATATTGATATACGGGTCGATCTTAACCGCCGTAACTTTATGCCCTCTGGCCCGCAACAATGCCCCCAAAGAACTGGTCAAAACCCCTTTCCCCAAACTGCTGACTACGCCACCTGTGACGAAGATAAATTTCATTATGGACACCCTTTATACCTTTTACGCGTTCTTTTTGAACCAACATGCTCGAGCCAACAAAAAAAAGTCGAAAGCTCGAGGCTTTCGGGATTTCACTATAGCAGTTTAGTGCGCTCGAGATGGGGACTTCTGCCTCAAACTTAAAGTGTGGGGTAGGGAGGGGGGAGTGGCTCCAGGTGTGAAGTGTACAAAATCTCAATCTATTTTTTTTGAAAGTTTACTAAAAATACCATATTATGAAAATGAAAATACCATTGTATGAATTAAATTATATTCTTTCTTATGAATATCTTCATCTGTACTGCTTTTCATTTGTGTATTATGAGTATGTCTTTTAAGACTTTAGGAGTTACTTATGTTGAATAAATTTATGCCCCTGACC